>NZ_SSOH01000087.1:42879-90023 GCF_029873155.1 Pseudomonas sp. BN515
GGGAGTCACCCCTCTCCCTCTGGGAGAGGGGCTGGGGGAGAGGGTGGTCACCCGCTGGCACGGTGCCTTGCCATTTTCGCGAATGAATTCGCTCCCACAGGGCAGGACTGTGTCCTGCTTGGCGATTGAAATCGCCCCTACAGGACTGTGCTGGAGGTGGACCGGGAGTCACCCCTCTCCCTCTGGGAGAGGGGCAGGGGGAGAGGGTGGTCACCCGTTGGCACGCTGCCTTGTCATTCTCGCGAATGAATTCGCTCCCACAGGGCAGGACTGTGCTGAAGGTGAGCCGGGAGTCACCCCTCTCCACTTCAGGGAGAGGGGCAGGGGAGAGGGTGGTCACAAGCTGGCACGGTGACCTGCGATACCCACAAAAAGCCCGCGCACCTCTTCAGATGCGCGGGCTTTCACTTTTCCGAACGGCTCAGGCTTTGCGGCGGAACAGCAGGTGGTCGAGGCTGAAGCGTCCAGCGCCGTTGAGCAGCAGGGGCATGGCGGCGATCAGGTAGATCAGCGGCAGCTTGTAGTTGCCGTAGCCCTTGTTGGTGATGGCGTAACCCTGGGCGAGTTCCGAGAGGCTCGACCAGTGTTCCGGCCAGTGCACGGCGGCGATGGCCACAACGGTCAGCACCATGAGCACGAAGGTGGCGAAGCGGGTACCCAGGCCCAGCAGCAGGAGCAGGGGAGCGATCAGCTCGGCCCACATCGACATCTGCCAGCTGAGATCAGCCGGAATCACATTGAACGGGAAGGGAAAGGCGGACTGAATATCGACGAACCAGTTCTGGCCGTTCCATTTCTCCAGGCCGGATTCGAAGAACTCCCAGGCGAGGAATAGGCGCAGCGGCAGATCGGCGCTCCAGGCGCCGATGCGGTCAAGCTGGTTGAAGGCAAACTTGAACGGGGAGAGGGCAAGGCTGGACATGGGCGGGCTCCTTGGGTCCGGGTGCAGCGGCGGGATGCCGTTGCTGCTCTTGCGTCCATGTTGGGGTGGGGGCTTGTCCCGGATGTGTCCCGCCGTATCCCGTTGTGTATCGCTGTGTAGGTTGTCTCAGGCGTTGGCGCCCAGTTCCAGCTGGGCGCAAAGGCCTCCGCTGTCACGGTTGGAAAGGGTCAGGCGGCCGCCCAGGGCCTGGCTCAGTTGCTGGGCGATGGCCAGCCCGAGGCCGGTACCGCCCGTGCTGCGGTTGCGCGAGCTCTCGACCCGGTAGAAGGGTTTGAACACTTCCTGCAGTTCCTCCTCGGCAATGCCCGGACCTTCATCCAGTACCTGCACCAGGACCTTGCCCTGTACATCGCGCTGAACTTCCAACTGGGCGCTGCCGCCGAATTTCAGGGCGTTGTCGATCAGGTTGCTGAGTACCCGGCGCAATGCATGAGGGCGGGTTTCCAGCAGCATGCCGCTGGAACCAGCGAGGTTCACAGCCTGGCCGCTGTCCTGGTAGTCACAGACCAGGCTGTCGAGGAAGGCGTCGAGGTCGACCCGGCACAGGGCTTCGCTGGTGCCATCCATGCTGCGGGCATAAGCGACCCCTTCGCGCACCAGGTGCTGCATTTCATTCAGGTCGCTCCACAGGCGCTCGCGTTCGACCGAAGCGTCCATCTGCTCTACACGCAATTTCATGCGGGTGATGGGGGTCTGCAGGTCGTGGGAGATGGCAGCCAGCAGTTGCATGCGTTCTTTCAGGTAGGCGCCGATGCGCCCTTGCAATGAGTTGACGGCGCGAGCGGCGTAGGCGACTTCCTGGGGACCGCGCTCATCCAGCACCGGGCCGGAAGCGTCCGGGTCGAGGTGGTCAACGGCCTGGGCCAGGCGGGTCAGCGGCCCGATGGCCATGCGTACTGCCAGCCAGGTGCAGGCCAGCAGCACCGCCAGTTGCAGGAGCAACACCACCGGCAGCCATTGCGCCACGGGAATCGGGCCGGGGGTGACGTCGACGGTCAGCGGCCTGCCGTCGCTCAGCCTCAGGTGCCCCTGGAAGTGGGGCGCAGGACCGGGGATGTTCTCGAAGCGCACCGGAAAGCGCTCGCCAATGGCCCGTTCTATGGACGCGGCGGCCATATGGGGATTGGCCATATCCATGGGGACACCCGGCTGGCCTTCATCGAGCCGGTAGCGGTAGTTGCGCCGTTCCAGCAGCGACAGCCAGGTGGCACGTTCCTCCGCCGGCAGGCGGTCGATCAGCGCCACGGCAGTGCTGACGTCGTTCTCCAGATTGCCGAGCATTACGTTGCGGCCGGTCTGGTAGCGCTCGTAGAACTGCGAAGCGAAGGACAGCCCATAAGCCAGCACCAGCCCGGTCAGGAAGATCAGCGCCAGGCGTGCGGCCAGGGTGCTCGGCCAGCGGGGCAGGGACATCACGTCGACGGCTCGATCAGCTGCACGGGCAGCGAAAAGACATAACCCTCGCTGCGCACCGTCTTGATATAGGCAGACTCGCGAGGGTCGTCCTGCAGGCGCTGACGAAGGCGGCTCACCAGCAGGTCGATGGAGCGGTCGAACACATCCGCCTCGCGGCCTTGGGTGAGGTTGAGCAACTGGTCGCGGCTGAGCACCCGCTGTGGATGGTCGAGGAAGACCCGCAGCAGGCGGTACTCGGCGCCGCTCAGGGCCACCAGGGTGCCTTCGGCGTCCAGCAGGTGGCGCGCGGTGGTGTCCAGACGCCATTTGCCGAAGCCGATCAGCCGGCTGCTTTCGCTGATCTGCAGGTTCGGGGGCAGCATCCGTGTGCGCCGCAGCACCGCATTGATGCGCGCCAGCAGCTCACGGGCGGAGAAGGGTTTGGTGAGGTAATCGTCGGCGCCCATTTCCAGGCCGATGATGCGATCGGTCTCGTCATTGCGGGCGGTCAGCATCAGCACCGGCGTCGCCTTGTGCTTGCCCACGCGCAGCTCCCGGCAAAGGCGCAGGCCATCGTCGCCGGGCATCATGATGTCGAGGACGATCAGGTCGACCGCGTTGCCTTCGAGGAACGCGCGCATCTGCCGGCCATCTGCCGCCAGGCTCACGCGCAGGCCGTTCTTCTTCAGGTAGTTGCCGACGAGTTCTCGGATTTCCCGGTCGTCGTCAACGATCAGGATGTGATCGACATGGTCCATGGACAAACCTCGTTCTGCTCGATTCGCGACCTAGTGTATCGGGCCGCGCGGCGCTTGCCCGCTGCCCTTTGTATTGCAGTGTATCCAGCGCTTTGCTGATACCTGCGATTGCACTTTGGTCGAAAGTATCTCTCTGTATCCGGAATGCTTGCAGATACCTGGCAGGGCAATCGCAGGCCGCCGTGGACACATCAGCGATACCTCCCACCGCTGGAATTGGCCCCAACGGATGCAGTGGTGCATCCGCCCCATTTCCCATTGGTGAGGAGACCTCCATGAAAATTCTGTCCCTGAGCGCCTGCCTGCTGGCAGCCACCTTCAGTTTCGCAAGCCTCGCGGCCCAGGCCTCGGGAAACGTCACGCCAGAGCCGTACCGCTACGGCATGCACCTGGATATCAACAAAGTGGTGTCCATTCACGAAGAACCGTCCGTCTTGTGCCAGGTGGTGGATGCGCGCATGGATTACCTGGACTCAAGCGGACAGCAGCACAGTCTGTCGTATCGCAAGCTGGCCGACGCGTGCGGCAACGAAAACTGAACCACGACCCCCGTTTCCAGCGCCACTGACGGCGCGAATCGCCAGCCCGGAGCCTGCGGGCCCAATTTTCATCGAGGTGTCCATGTATCTTGTCGCCTTTCTCGGCGGGGTGCTGACGCTGTTCAGTCCCTGCGTTCTTCCTGTCCTGCCCCTGCTGTTTTCCCGCGCCGGCGGCCCGGCCTGGTCGCCCTTGCTGACCCTGGTCGGCCTGGCGTCGGGCTTTGCGGTGCTGGCGAGCCTGGCGGTGGTCTCCAGCGAGTGGGTGATCCATGCCAGCCAGTGGGGTCGCTACCTCGCCCTGGTGCTGCTGGCCGTGTCCGCGCTGGCCCTGTTGTCCAACCGTTTCGGCACCTTTGTGTCGCGCCCCTGGCTGTGGCTGGGTGACCGTTTGCACGGCGATGCCCGGCGCCTGCCGCCGACGCTTTCAGCCTGGCTGATGGGGTTTGCCGCCGGCCTGCTATGGGCGCCCTGTGCCGGCCCCATCCTGGGGCTGATCCTGTCCGGCGCCATGCTCAACGGCCCCAGCGCATCCACCAGCCTGTTGCTTCTCAGCTATGGCCTCGGCAGCGCCGTGGCGATGGGGGCGCTGATTTTCCTCGGCCGTGGCGCCTTCCAGCGCGCGAAGCTGTCGTTGGGAACCGTGGAGTGGCTGCGTCGCGGCGCCGGTGCCCTGGCCCTGTTGGCGGTGGTCGGCATCGCCAGTGGCACCACGGATCGTCTGGCTGGCGTGGGTGACTCGCGCCTGGCTTCCTCGCTGGAGCGCAAGGTGATCGACGGCGTTCCGGTGCTGCTGGAGAAACTGGTGAGCAGTGCCCGTGCCGCGGATGTCGGGCAACTGCCGGACATGGGCGCGATGCCGTCGCTCGATGGCGCCACCCAGTGGCTCAATAGCCCGCCGCTCAGCAACGAGCAGCTGCGCGGCAAGGTGGTGCTGGTGGATTTCTGGACCTTCGACTGCATCAACTGCCGGAACAGCCTGCCGTACGTGAATCAATGGGCGGAGCGTTACGCCGACAAGGGCCTGGTGGTGATCGGTGTGCACACGCCCGAATACCCCTTCGAGCGGATCATCGACAGCGTGCGCGAGGCGACCGTCCGCCTGGGCGTGAAGCACCCGGTGGCCATCGACAACCAGTACCGCATCTGGAATGCCTTCACCAACCAGTACTGGCCGGCGCACTACTTCATCGATGCCAATGGGCGTGTGCGCACCCTGCACATCGGTGAGGGCGACTATGAAGAGCAGGAGGCGATCATCCAGAAGCTGCTGCAGGAGCGAGATGCTGCCGTTAAGGGCGCCAGCGCGACCTGATTGCGCAACACCCGGTCATGGAAGGGTTTTGGAAGCACCTGCCCGAGGTGGTAGGTTCTCCCACCCATTCATGACCGAAGGACCCTTCCGATGCGCCCGACAGGAAAGTACTGCGCAGCTTCACTCCTGCTTGCGCTGGCGGTCAGCCTCGCCAGCCAGGCCATGGCCCGCGAGCTGCCGACGGATCTCGATGCCAGCGTCCAGCAGGCGGCCCGCCAGGTCATGCAGCAATACGGCATTCCCGGCCTGGCCATTGGGGTCACTGCCCAGGGCGAGCAGCGCTTCTACAACTACGGCGTGGCGTCCAAGGCGACGCAGCAAGCCGTTACCAGCGATACGCTTTTCGAAGTCGGCTCGGTCAGCAAGACCCTGACCGTCGCGCTGGCCACCTACGCCGAAACGCTCGACAAGCTCCAGCTCACTGCGAGCCCCAGCCGTTACCTGCCGGAGCTCAAGGGCAGCAAGCTCGACCAGGTGACGCTGATCAACCTGGCCACCCACACCGCCGGCGGCTTTTCACTGCAACTGCCGGATGGCGTCCGCACCCGACACCAACTGATGGACTACTACCGCGCCTGGCAGCCGCAATACGCGCCGGGCACCTACCGGACCTACGCCAATCCCAGCATCGGCCTGCTGGGTGTGGTCGCGGCCAGCAGCCTGGATAAGCCTTACGTAGCCGCCATGGAAAGCGTGCTGCTGCCTAAGCTCGGCATGGGCAATACCTTCATTGAGGTTCCGGCTGATGCGATGCCGCGTTACGCCCAGGGCTACAACAAGCACGATGCCCCGGTACGGGTGAATCCGGCGATGCTGGCCAACGAAGCCTACGGGGTGAAGACCAGCAGCAAGGACCTGCTGCATTTCGTCGAGGCCCATCTCGGCCAGGTTCCGCTGGAGGCCGGGCTGCAACGCTCTATCGACGCGACCCGGACGGGCTACTACAAGGTCGGCGCCATGACCCAGGACCTGATCTGGGAGCAATACAGCTACCCGGTGGCGCTGGAGACGCTGGTGAAAGGCAATGGCAGCCAGATGGTGCTGGAGAGCCACGCGGTCACCGCCATCGAACCGCCGCTGCCGCCGCAGAAGGCGGTCTGGGTCAACAAGACTGGAGCCACCGATGGCTTCGGCGCCTACGTAGCTTTCGTGCCGGAGAAACAACTCGGCATCGTGCTGCTGGCCAACAAGAATTACCCGAATGAGGAGCGGGTGAAGCTGGCCTATCGGATTCTTGGTGAATTGGAGGCGGGGCAGAAGACTCGCTAGTCGAGGGGCGATCGCTCCCTCGGGAAAGCCAATCGTGACCGCAGGGTGTGCTGCGCGCACCAACTGCAGGGGCGACGCCGCGCGTGGCTCAGCCCCTGGTGCGCGCGGCGCACCCTACGAATCAGCCTTCAGGACATCACCACTTGCCGGTGCTCATGCCGCCGTCCACGGCCAGGACGACGCCGGTGGTGAAGTTCGCGCCGGCCAGGTACAGGACGGCTTCGGCGATCTCCTCAACCGTGCCGACACGGCCGGCCGGCGCCAGGTTGTTGAGGAAGTCGCGGGAGGCCGGGTCGTGCATCGGGGTGTCGATGATGCCGGGGGCGACTGCGTTCACCTGGATGTTGTGCGGCGACAGTTCCAGGGCCAGGGCGCGGGTCATCTGGTTGACGCCGCCCTTGATCAGCACCGGCAGGGCAGCCGGAACGCTGATGTTGGGTTGCAGGGCCACCGAAGCGGAGATGTTGACGATGTGGCCACCGCCTTGCTGCTGCATGTGCGCGGCCGCCACCTGGGAGGTGTAGACCACGCCCTTGAGATTGGTGTCCAGCAGGGCTTCCAGGTCTTCCGGGGTGTACTCGATGAAGGGCTTGGGCAGGAAGAAACCGGCGTTGTTGACCAGCACTTCGACGCTGCCGAAGGCTTCGATCGCGGTGGCGAAGACCTTGCGGGCGGCGGCCGGGTCGGCCACGTCACCGGCGACGCCGACGAAGCTGGCCGGGTTACCCAGGCTGGCGGCGGCTTCTTGCAGGCGTTCGGCGGAGCGGGCGGTGCCGACGACGTTGTAGCCGGCGTCGAGGAAGGCCTTGGCCAGGCCCAGGCCGATACCGCTGGAAGCGCCGGTGATAACGACGGTTTTCTTGCTCATGGTGGTTTCCTCACAAATAGGCTCAGGGGGGCTTGCCGTAGCAACTGATCGAGAGGATTAGCTGCTGGTGAGGCGGACTATATTTGTGAGCGAATCGCCGATAAATCGGGTTTCCCTTACTTCAGTTGATACCTTGTGTAATCAATCGAGATCGCCTGGCAGCAGGCATTCAGCCCATGAAAACGCCGACTGCGGGGCACCACAGAAGTGGCCCCCGCATTGTTCTGCGGCTTGGGTCAAAGCGAGCAGGTGTTTCAGCGGCTGTAGCGTGCGGCCGGAGCGCTCAACGACAGGTTCGGCATCAGTTTCTGCCGCGCAGCTTCATAGGCATCCAGGTCGGCGATGTCCGGAAGGGCGGGAATGGTGACGAACTCGCCCTGGTCGAACCCGGCAAGCGCCGCGTCCACCATGTCTTCCGCCTTCATGACGATGGCACTGGGAAGGTACTCCACCGGCGTGCCGGCGATCTCCCAGAAGTCGGTCGCGGTAGCGCCGGGGAGCACGACCTGCACCCGGACGTTCTTCTCCTGCAGTTCCTTGTGCAGGGACTGGCTGAATGCGAGCACGTAGGCCTTGGAGCCCCCGTACACACCGTTGAGGACCTCCGGCGCGATGGCGACGATCGAGGCGATATTGATGATGGTGCCGCCGCCACGGGCGACGAAACCGGGTGCAGCCGCGTAGGTCAGGCGCGTCAGCACGTTCACATTGAGGGTGAGCAGGTCGTCCAGCTTGTCGATGTTCGACTCGAGAAGAGGGCGGGTCGCGCCGATGCCGGCATTGTTCACCAGCGTCGTGATGCTGGCATCGGTGCGAAGGATGTTCTCGACCCGTGCGAGGTCCTCCTTGTTGGCCAGGTCGGCGACCACGACTTCCACGTTGCGCCCGGTCTCATCGCTCAAGCGCCGGGCCAGCGCATTCAGGCGCTCGCGGTTGCGAGCCACCAGGATCAGGTCATGGCCACGGCGGGCCAGGCGGTCGGCGTAGATCGCACCGATACCGGACGAAGCGCCGGAGATGAGGGCGGTGCCGGGATGTGAGTGAGTCATGTTGTTGCTCCAGGGTGGGTGGGACTGGAGAACAGAGTGCTGCGGATTTACGATGTCTTAAATGACATTTATAGTCATGTTTCAGGACATCCCGGGAGGTACATATGCACCGAATCGGCTATCTGCTGACGGATGGTTTCCAGGTCCTTTCATTGGCCACCCAGACCGTATTCGAGTTCGCCAACCTCGTGGCCCGGGAACCCTTCTACAGCATCCAGAATTACTCGCCGGACGGCGGTCTGGTGCGCTCTTCGCTGGGGCTCGCGATCGAAACCCATGCACTCGATGCGCCTCGCCTGGCGGACACCTGGATGGTCGTCGGGGTCAACGACCCGTTGGCGGAGCCACCTCCCCAGGCCGTCCTCGACTTCGTGCGCCAGGCTGGTAGCCAGGCGCGACGTACGGCCGGTGTCTGCACCGGTGGCTTCGTGCTGGCCGAGGCAGGCTTGCTGGACGGGCGCCGTGCGACGACCCACTGGGCCTTCGCTCTCGAAATGCGCAAACGCTTTCCGGACATCGATGTCGAGGATGACCGCATCTACATCGTCGACGAGCCGATCTGGACCTCAGCCGGCATGACCGCTGGGCTCGACCTAGCCCTCGGCATGGTGGAAAAGGACCTGGGCGCGGAGGCGGCGCGTTCGGTGGCGCACAAGCTGGTGATGCACCAGCGCCGCTCCGGCGGGCAGTCCCAGCATTCGGAGATGCTTGACCTGGCGCCCAAGTCGGACCGCATCCAGAACGCGCTGAACTATGCACGCAATCACCTGAATCGCCCGCTTGGCGTTGAGGAACTGGCGGAAGTCGTGCACCTGAGCCCACGTCAGTTCACCCGGGTATTCACCGCCGAAACCGGACAGTCGCCCGCCAAGGCCATCGAGGGGCTGCGGCTGGAGGCGGCGCGGCTGATGATCGAACAGAGCCGTCATTCCCTGGATGTGGTCGCCAGGGAAACCGGGTTCCGCGACCGGCGCCACATGCGCGAGGCCTTCATACGGGGTTTTGGTGTGCCGCCCCAGGCCGTGAGACGGGATGCGCGCGGCGTGACGGTTTGAAGGGCAGGGCGCTGCTCGGTGCTCCCCGCTCGGGTTGTATCCCTCTGTATCCAGGCGTCGCCGGATACATGAGCACGCAAAACAAGCGCCGGGCGACACACGCAGGGAACCGGCCCCATGGAGACTGAGCTGGCCACCAGCGACAGCCTCGATGGCCTGGAGCTGGTTGGGCCCGATGCCCACAACCTGAGCGGAATCCAGTTCGATGAAGACCCTGAAGACCCTGAAGAGCCTGCTGACCTCCATCGCCTTTTCCCTGGCCGGTGTTGCCGTGCACAGCAACGCCGCCACCGAGAATCACCGCAACGCCAGTGGTGTCTGCTTCCAGACGACGCCGCTGGGCAGCAAGAAAGTGTCGCCGCAGTCGGTCGAGGCCGGTTCCAGCGGCGATCCATTCGATCGCTGAAAACGAACTTCCGCGCTGGTCGTCCACGGCTCCGCCGTCGGTGGGCGCGGGCTATAACTGACCACCACAACCTGCTGCCGAGGACTTCCACCATGCGTGATGGGAACTGCGAATTGCTGAAACAGGTGCTGAACGCCCACGGCGGACTGGACCGCTGGAACCGCTTCAATAGGGTGCGCGCCAGTATCGTGACCGGAGGCTCCCTGTGGGGGCTGAAGGGCCTGACCCAGGACAGCGACCCAAGGGAGATGACCGTCTGGCTGCATGAGCAGCGGGCGTCGGTCACCCCCTTTGGCGCGCCAGACAAGCGCACCGCTTACACACCTGGGCACATCGCCATCGAGACCACCGGCGGACAGTTGGTGGCCGAGCGCGCAGACCCCAGAGCGTCATTCCACGGCCACGGCGAAACCACACCCTGGAACCCGCTTCAGCGGGCCTACTTCAACGGCTACGCGCTCTGGTCCTACCTGACCATGCCATTCCTGTTCACCTGGCCAGGCGTCAGGGTCGAAGAGTTGGCGCCGTGGGAAGAGGGAGCCGAAACCTGGCGCCGGCTGCGGGTGCATTTCCCGGAGAGCGTGGCGACCCACTGCGCGGTACAGGACTTCTACTTCGGTGAGGATTTCCTGCTGCGTCGGCACGACTATCAGCTTGACGTCAGCGCAGGCTTGCCGGCCGCCCAGTACGTTTCCGACTACATCGAAGCGGAGGGCCTGCGCACGCCCGGCAAACGGCGGGCCTATCGACGTGACGAGCAAGGCCGGGCCATCGAGGCGCAATTGCTGGTGTCCATCGACATCAGCCAGCTCCGCTATGAATGAGCTGCCGGGATGGCGGCCGATTGGGCGTTGAGAGCAGGAAAAGGGGAGGCGTTGCCTCCCTTTTCCATTCAGGCCATACCACTTGCCGGTACTTTGGCCTCCAGGATGCAGGGCCGGCGGCTCAGCTGTAGGCGCTGCGGTAGGCGAAGATGCCCGGCAGCCCACCCGTCATCACGAACAGCAGGTTGCTGCCGGGCGGAAACCCACCATTGCGAGCGGCAGCCAGCAATCCCGCGAATGCCTTGCCGCCGTAAACGGGGTCGATCAGCAGCCCCTCGTGGGAGGCGAGCAGACGGGTTGCTTCCAGCATCGCCTGGGTGGGGGCGCCATAGGCTTCGCCACGCTGTGTGCCATCCACCTTGACCGCGCTTTCGTCCAGGGACGTGGATGGAGCGAGTAATTGGAGTGTCTGCCGGGTCTTTTCCACGGTCGTTGCGAGCGTCTGCTCGGCGGTTCCCAGTACGGAGTAACCCGTGATTCCAGTTGGGGAACCGGCCAGTGCAACCCCGGCCAGCAGGCCTGCCTGGGTTCCGCTGCTCCCGTTGGGCACGATGATCTGTTGGAACTGCACGCCGACTGCGTCCGCCTGTTGCAGGATCTCGGCCGCGCAAGCGGCGTAGCCCAGCGCGCCGGTCGGGCTGGAACCGCCGAGCGGCATGACGAAGGGCTTCCTGCCCAGGCGTGTGAGACGGTCCACCTGTTCGGCGGCATAGGCGTCCGGGGCCGCTCCGAGGGGCAGGCGATGGATGGTCGCACCGAACAGGGCGTCCAGCAGGACATTGCCGTTGAGCTGATAGTCATCGTCCGTGCGCACGCCGGACTGGGTGAGGATCAACTCGCAGGCCAGGCCGTGGCGCGCGGCCACCGCAGCGGTCAGGCGGGCGTGATTGGACTGCAGGCCGCCCCAGGTCACCAGGGTATCGGCGCCGGCTGCGAGCGCTTCGCCGAGCAGGAACTCCAGCTTTCGCAGTTTGTTCCCGCCGCCACCCAGGCTCGTGAGGTCGTCACGCTTTACGTAGAAGTTGCAGCCGTTGAATTCGACCAGCTGGCTCAGGCGAGACAGCTTCTGGATCGGCGTGGGGGTTTCCACCAGCACCACCCGGGGATGGCTGGCGAGGGCCGCCTCGAGACGGTTCAGGTCATGTGTCATTGAGGTTCCCTCCGGACATGGGAAAGGTCGTGTTGGTGTTTTTCAGCGCTCCGCGGCGACCTGCCGAAGCGCCTTCTCGTAGTAGTCCGCCGCTTGTGCGCCGCTGATCAGGTGCTTGCCGTTGAGGACGACGGCCGGAACAGCGTGCACGCCACGGCTGGTGTAGTAGTGCTCGCGCTCCTGGACTTCCTGGCTGAACTGCCCGGAGGAGAGAACTTCCAGCGCCTCGTCGCGGGCAAGGCCCACATCGCCGGCCAGGCTGGCAAGTGTCTCGCGGTCGCTGATGTTCTGGCCATCGCTGAAGTAGGCGCGGAACAGCAGGTGGGCAAGCGGCCGCTGCCGCCCCCTGGTTTCGGCCCAGCGCATCAGGCGGTGGGCATCGAAGGTGTTGTAGAAGTGCGTGCGCTTCCTGAGGTCGAAGTGGAAGCCGATCTCCAGCCCACGGGAGGTGATGTTTTCCTGGCTGCGGGCGACATCCGCGGCACTACGCCCGTACTTCTGCATGATGTGTTCGACCGCATCCTGACCGGCTGCCGGCATCTCGGGATTCAGTTCGAACGGCTGGAAGACCAGCTCGATCTCCAGTTCCGCCGGCAATCGTTCCAGGGCTTGCGCCAGTTCTTGCAGTGCAATGGCGCACCAGGGGCAGACGGGGTCCGAGATGAAGTCGATTCGGATGGGTTCACTCACGGGATGTTCTCCGTTTTCCTTCAGGTGTCAGGTGGCTGCGGACGTTGCGTTCACCCTTGCCGCCAATTCGAGGACAGGGGATTCCCGCCCGGCCGGGTGCCAGGCGGGAGGGACTGGGATGGGCGTCATCCAGGCTGGTTCTTGCGGTACTCCGTGGTCGTCATGCCGGCATAGCCCCAGTTATCGGTGTCCACTTCTTCTATGACGATGTGGGTGAGGTCCGGGCGTTTGCCCAGCACACGTTGCAGGGTTTCAGTGATTTCGGCGATGACCTGGGCCTTCTGTTCCCGGGTAACCCCGTCGCGGGTGATACGAACGCTTACGAACGGCATCTTGAGTCTCCTGGAAGGAGTTTTGGGTGGTGGCACCAGGTCAGCGCTCGGCTGTCACTTGCCGGTGGGCAGGGAAAGCCTTGGCAGTGGCCGGAAGGTGCCGGAATCGACTGCACGGGACGAACTATATTTGTGCGAATTCGGACGATAAATGTAGGCTCCGATACTTCAGTTGATACCCGGTGTAATGAATCGTGAAGCGCCACTTTGACGACATTCAGTTAGGCAGCATCGAGCTCTTCTGTCTTGCCGCGGAGGAGGGAAGTTTCACTGCGGCGGCGCTGTCGGCAGGGGTAACGCCGGCGGCGGTGAGCCGCTCGATTTCGCGCTTGGAGGAACGACTCGGCACGCGGCTGTTCGTGCGGACGACCCGTAGCATCCGGCTCACGGAAAGCGGTCGCTCCTACTTCGAACAATGCCGGCAGGCACTGACCCAGCTGGTGGAAGCAGAGCGCGAAGTGATGGGCAAGCAGCTCGAACCCACGGGCGAGTTGCGCATCAGCATTCCCACCACCTATGGCCACTACCGCATCCTGCCGCTGCTCGCGCGATTTCGCGAGCGCCACCCGGGCGTGAGGGTCGACATTCACCTGAGCAACCGCAATATCGACTTCGTGGGGGAGGGCTATGACCTGGCGATCCGCGTGCGCGCCCAGCCCGACTCGACGCTGATTGCCCGGCATCTCGAAGACGCGCGGCTGGTGGTGATCGCCACGCCGCAATACCTGGCCAAGGTGGGCACGCCCACGTCCCTGGACGATCTCGACCGGCACGACTGCATCCAGTTCGAGCTTCCCAGCAGTGGGCGGCGCATTTCCTGGCTGTTCACCGAGAATGGCAAGGAACGGGAAATCTTCGCCAATGGCAATTACTGCTGCTCGGATGACGTTCTCGGCGGGGTGACCCTGGCCAAGCACGGCGCCGGGCTGTTCCAGACCTATCGCTTCATTGTCGAGCGGGAGCTGGAGGAGGGCTCGCTGGTGGAAGTACTCCAGGAGTTCGGCGGCCGCTCCCGCCCTTACACGCTGCTGTATCCCCACGGCCGCCACGTCCCGCTGCGCCTGCGTGCCTTCGTCGACTTCCTGATGGAGTGCAAACGGGAGTGGAACGTCTAAGGGGCGTACCCGTGAGTGGTCACGCGATCTCTCTCCTGAGGTTCCCGGCCTGACGTTCACTGTCGGCGGCTGGTTTCTGTATCCGCCTGTGTCTGGGGCCATCCTCGTTACATGTGCTTGTGAATCCAGCCCCCGAGCACTACATCCCGGATACAAGCCTGGGTTGAACTGCCTCCGCCGACCGGTGCTACCAGCAGGGCACCGGACCACGGCTCTTGCCAATCATTACCCGGGAGTGGATCCATCTCGCTCTCCGGGCTTTTTTCCGCAGGCAATGCGGGCCCAGGGAGACAACATGTCGAGAAACCTGCCTGATACGAATTACGCCGTGGACCAGCTCCGGGTCCAGACCTACACCAACGGCATCATCGGTCCCAGCCTGCCCATGCTGGGACCACTGGCCGATGGCGGCACCCTGATCACGGGCACGCCGCCGGGGTGCTGGGGGCCAATGATCACGCCGGCTTTCCAGGGTGGCCACGAGGTGACACAACCGGTGGCGATCGAAGGCGCTGAAGTGGGTGACGCCGTGGCGCTGAAAATCCAGCGAATGCGCGTCACCTCGCTGGCGACGTCCTCCGGGGTGATGAAGTTCGTCGAGGGGCGCTACAACGGTGATCCCTTCGTTGCCAAATTCTGTTCGTCCTGCGGTACCGAGCACCCGGCCAGCCATGTCGAAGGCATTGGTGAAGACGCCATCCGCTGCGACCACTGCGGTGCGGAAGTCAGCGCCTTCCGCTTCAGCCACGGCTACGTGATCGTGTTCGACCAGGAAAACCAGGTCAGCCTGACGGTGAACCAGGACGTGGCCAACGGCCTGGCCGGCAACGCTCCGGAAATGTCCGCCTTGCCGGAGCTGGCCGCGCAGCATTCGATCCTTTCCCTGGCGCGCGCCGATATGCCCGGCGTGGCCGCCCACATGCGGCCGTTCCTCGGCAACATCGGCACCACGCCAGCCATCGACATGCCCGACTCGCACAACTGCGCCGATTTCGGCCAGCACCTGGTAGACGCGCCCCATCGCTATGGCCTGACCCGCGAAGCACTGCATGCGGCCAAGACCGACGGACACATGGACACCAACTCGGTGCGCGAGGGCTGCATCCTGATCTGCCCGGTGAAGGTGCCCGGCGCCGGCGTGTACATGGGCGATATGCATGCCCAGCAGGGCAATGGCGAGATCGCCGGCCACGCGACGGATGTCTCGGGGGAAACGGAGCTGACGGTGGAGGTGATCAAGCACCTGACGCTGGATGGTCCGATCCTGTTGCAGAACCTCGATGACCTTCCGCCCATGGCACGCCCCATGAGCGCCGAACAATGCCGCAAGGTCGGCGAGCTGGGCGCACGCTGGGGGCAACACGAAGTCGAGCGCAATGGCCCCATCACCTTCATCGGCAGTGGCGAGGACCTCAACGCCGCCACCAAAAATGGCCTGCAGCGTGCCGCCGATGTCACCGGACTGCCCTACGATGAGGTGCTGAACCGGGCCACCATCACCGGCTCCATCGAAATCAGCCGCCTGCCGGGGACCGTGCGCGTCACCTTGCTGTGCCCAATGGACATTCTCGACCGCATGGGGATCGGGCATCTGGTGCGGGAGAAATATCAGCTCGATTGACCGGCGGGAAAAGCAATTGCCATCGTGCGAAGGGTGGAGATCGTCCAGCGCTCTCCATCCTTTGCACATGCCTCACGATTAAATTCGCCTATGGACGAAACTTCGTTCCATCAACCCGCTGAATCTCCTCAGCACTTTGCGCGATAAACCTCAGAAGCCATTGATCTACCGCGAGATCTCGACGGGCGAGCCGTGTAGATCAAGGCTTGCAGGCGGTCGCTGCAAACGTGGGATTCACAATCCTTGTCTACTATGAATGCCATTTCCAAAACCTATTGGCTGGGACGCTACCTCGATTCCAAGCTGAATAGAGTGGTTGGCTGAAGACAAAAAGAGGAGATAAGCATGTCAAGCGAAGCAAAATGCCCTTTCTCAGGGAAGAATGTGATCGCCGGTGTAGTGCCATCGAATGCGGAGTGGTGGCCCAACCAACTTAATCTCAAGATCCTTCATCAGCACTCGGCTGAATCCAACCCGCTGGGTGGGGAATTCAACTACGCCGAAGCTTTCAAGACCCTCGACCTCAATGCGGTGATCAAGGACCTCACTGCCCTGATGACCGACTCTCAGGAATGGTGGCCGGCGGACTACGGCCATTACGGCCCTCTGTTCATCCGCATGGCCTGGCACGCCGCGGGTACCTACCGCGTTGCTGACGGGCGTGGTGGTGCCGGTACCGGCAACCAGCGTTTCGCCCCCCTCAACAGCTGGCCGGACAACGGCAACCTCGACAAGGCACGCCGCCTGTTGTGGCCGATCAAGCAGAAGTACGGCAACAAGCTGTCCTGGGGCGACCTGCTGGTCCTCACCGGTAACGTTGCGCTGGAGTCCATGGGCTTCAAGACCTTCGGCTTCGGCGGTGGTCGTGTGGACATCTACGAGCCGGAAGACGACGTGTACTGGGGCGCCGAGCATGAATGGCTGGCCACGAGCGACAAGCCCAACAGCCGCTACTCCGGCGACCGGCAATTGGAAAATCCGTTGGCCGCGGTGCAGATGGGCCTGATCTATGTGAACCCGCAAGGTCCGGACGGTAATCCCGACCCCGTGGCGTCTGGCCGCGACGTGCGCGAAACCTTCGCCCGCATGGCGATGAACGATGAAGAAACCGTGGCCCTCACCGTGGGCGGCCACACCTTCGGCAAATGCCATGGTGCAGGCGATGCGGCCAACGTTGGGCCGGAACCCGAGGCGGCGGATATCACCGAAATGGGCCTGGGCTGGAAGAACGCCTTCGGCAGCGGCAAGGCCGGCGACGCCATCACCAGCGGCCTGGAAGGTGCCTGGACGCCGACTCCCACCCAATGGGACAACAGCTATCTGGAAACCCTGTACGGCTATGAGTGGGAGCTGACCAAGAGCCCGGCAGGCGCCCATCAGTGGAAGCCCAAGGGAACGACGGGTGACGGCGTTGTGCCGGACGCACACGACCCGAGCAAGCGCCACGCACCGATGATGACCACCGCCGACATGGCGATGCGCATGGACCCGGCCTACGAGAAGATTTCCCGGCGCTTCAAGGACAACCCGAAGGAGCTGGAAGACGCCTTCGCCCGCGCCTGGTTCAAGCTGACCCACCGCGACATGGGCCCGCGCAGCCGCTACCTCGGCCCGCTGGTGCCGAAAGAAGAGCTGATCTGGCAGGACCCGGTCCCGGCTGTCGACCACCCGCTGGTAAACGACCAGGACGTGGCTGCCCTGAAGGCCAAGATCGCCGCGACCGGCCTGTCCGTTTCGCAGTTGGTCGGCACCGCCTGGGCTGCCGCCGCTTCCTTCCGTGGCAGTGACAAGCGCGGTGGCGCCAACGGTGCCCGTCTGCGCCTCGCCCCGCAGAAGGACTGGGAAGTCAACCAGCCAGCTGAGGTGGCCAAGGTCATCGCCGCACTGGAAGGCGTGCAGAAGGACTTCAATGCCTCCGGCAAGAAAGTCTCCCTCGCCGACCTGATCGTGCTGGCCGGTGGCGTCGGCATCGAAACCGCTGCGAAAAATGCTGGCGTCAGCGTGACCGTTCCCTTCGCGCCGGGTCGTACCGATGCGTCGCAGGCTCAGACCGACGTCGAGTCCTTCGCGGTGCTGGAACCGCTCGCCGATGGTTTCCGCAACTACGTGAAGAAAGGCTATGAGGGTTCGACTGCGGAAATGCTCGTGGACAAGGCGCAACTGCTCAAGCTGAGCGCCCCCGAGATGACTGTCCTGGTGGGTGGCCTGCGTGTCCTGGGTGCCAACTTCGGCAAGTCGCAGCACGGCGTCTTCACCAAGCGCCCGGAAACGCTGACCAACGACTTCTTCGTGAACCTGCTGGACATGAGCACGAAGTGGCAGCGCTCCGCCTCCAACGAGCATGTGCTGGAAGGCCGTGACCGCGCGAGCGGAAGCGTCAAGTGGACCGCCACCGTGGCTGACCTGGTCTTCGGCTCCAACTCCCAGCTCCGGGCGATTGCGGAGATCTACGCCAGCAGCGACTCGCCGCAGGCCTTCGTACGCGACTTTGTCGCCGCCTGGACCAAGGTGATGAACCTGGACCGCTACGACCTCAAGTGACTGCACACGGCAGGCCCTGACGGGCCTGCCATTCCCAGCCTCAATCCAACGCCGCCGGCAGGAGTTTCCTGCCGGCGGCGTTGTTCTTTGTGCGTGGTTTACCGGATAGCCGGTCGTTGACACCCATCCTCATAGGTCTAACCTGAGGATGTGGGAAATTTTCCCACGGCAGGTTCCGAACTGGCTTACACGGACCGCTTGATGTTGACGGTTGATCCCATTGCTGTCGGCAAATGGCAAGCCGGTTGTTCGGCCGCTTCAACCGGGCGGTCACGCAATTTCAAACCCGTGCGTTCGATAGGGAGATGACTACGCATTACCGTGTGGAGGTTCATCATGCTACTCAAGAAATGCTTGTTGGCTCTTGCAATTGGTGGCGTTCTCTCAGCGTCGACAGTCCTTCTGCCCGATTCCATCGGCAGCTTCTCCCACGTATATGCCAAGGATGGTGGCAGCGGCGGCGGTGGAGGTGGTAGCGGTGGTGGCGGCGGCGGCCATGGCGGTGGCGGCAGTGGCAGTGGGGGCGGCGGTGGCCACGGTGGTGGCGGCAGCGGCGGCGGAAGTGGTGGCGGTGGTGGTGGCGGCCACGGTGGTGGCGGCAGTGGTAGCGGCGGTGGCGGCGGTCACGGAGGTGGCGGCAGCGGTGGTGGTCACGGTGGCGATGGCGGCGGTCATTCTGGTGATGGTGGCGGCCATAGTGGATCGGGCCACGGCGGTGATCGTGGCGACAACGGCGGCAACAGTGGGCCGGGTAGCGCCAACAGCGGTCGCAACGGCGCGGACGACGGTGCCGATCACGACGTCGGTGAAGCCCATGGCGTCGGCCACGGCGCGGACGACGGGCCTGACCACGACGTCGGTGAAGCCCACGGCGTTGGCCATGGCGCGGACGACGGCGCTGACCACGACGTTGGTGAAGCCCATGGCGTTGGCCACGGTGCGGACGACGGCGCTGACCATGACGTCGGTGAAGCCCACGGCGTTGGCCAGGGTGCGGACGACGGACCTGACCACGACGTCGGTGAAGTCCATGGCGTAGGCCATGGTGCGGACGATGGTCCTGACCACGACGTCGGCGATGATCGCGGCGGAGCCTGATAGGTCCGTCCGCTTGTCCACAAGGCCCGGCGTAGCTCCGGGTTTTGTGGCATCTGTGATGACGATGGTGATGGTCGCCCGAGGGAGCCGAAGCAGGATCATTGGTCGACCGACACCGTCTAATAGAGTGGGGTGGCGCTATGGACAGCTTGCCCAGCGGCGTTCTCCCCACTTGGCTTTTGTATTCATTTCAACAGGAGTGCCTTGAATGCAAATACCCACTTTCCCGCCCTCACTATTGCCGGCGCTGCAGCACGTCATGCGCCCGATTGTGAGGTTGATGCTGCGGAAAGGGGTGACTTACAACTGCTTCGCCGACCTGCTCAAACAAATCTTCGTCGACGTCGCCGAGAGTGAATTCCGCCTCGACGACAAGAGCCCTACCGACAGCAGGATCAGCCTGCTCACCGGCGTCCATCGCAAGGACGTCAAACGGCTCCGTTCGAAGGCTGGCGGCGAGGAGAACGAGTTACCGGAAAACGTGTCCTTCGGCGCGCATCTGGTCAGCGTCTGGATGAACAACGCACCGTTCTGCGCCAAGCCTGGGAAGCCGTTGCCGCTGCCACGGCTGGCGAGCGTTGGCGGAGAAGGCTCGTTCGACGGGCTGGTGGCGAAGGTCAGCAAGGACATTCGCGCCCGCGTGGTGCTGGATGAGTGGCAACGCCTCGGCATTGTGCGGATAGACGACCAGGACCGTGTGCACCTGGAAACCATGGCTTTCATTCCGCAGCGCGGGTTCGACGAGATGGCGGCCTACTTTCGCCACAACCTCCACGACCATGCCTGTGCCGCCGTACACAACCTCACCGAGACGGCCGATCCGTTCTTCGAGCGAAGCGTCCACTACGACAGCCTTTCCCCGGCCAGCGTCGACCAGCTTCGCGAAGCGGTCAGGGCCGAAGGCATGCAGGTGCTGATCGCCTTCAACCAGTTGGCCGCTGATCTGGAAAACAAGGACATTCCTCCTCCAGAGGCTCGCCAGCGCATCACCATCGGCTTGTATTTCTACACTGAACCTAATCCCCCGGCGGTTTCCAAGCCGAAGACACCTGGATCGTCATGAACGTCGCCACGCGCATTCTGTGCACCCTGGCCGTGGTTTGTGGGCCATTGCTAGTCGCCATTCCTCCCGTGAACGCAGCACCCGCCTGCCTTGAGCCAGGTGGCATGGGCGGCACGGGGGCGGTGGCGACCGGTGGGATGGGGGGTACCGGCGCGCCAATGGAGAACGGCGGCATCGGCGGTACCGGTGCTCCGGCCGAGCATGGCGGCATTGGTGGCACTGGAGCGCCTGCCGGAGAGGGAGGCATCGGTGGCACGGGCATCGTCGGCACGATCACCGGCTTCGGCTCCATTTGCGTCAACGGCGTTGAAGTGCACTTCGACAACAAGGTTGCGCTCAGCGAAAACGGCGTGCCCGCCAGTGCCAATCGCCTGGCCATCGGACAGGTGGTCGCGGTGGAAGCTGGCACTTCGGCTCGGGGGCTGGAAGCGCGCAGCATCGCGATTCTCCATGCCTATGAAGGCCCGGTGACCCAGTCCGCGAAGGGAACCGCCGCCCTGCGGGTGATGGGGCAGCCGGTGCGTCTCGCTCCAGGGGCACGGGTGGCCGAAGGCCTGCGCATTGGCGAGCCGGTGCGGGTGAGCGGCCTGCGCAATGCGCTGGGCGAAGTGGTTGCCAGCCGCATTGACCGGGCACCGAAGCTGACCCAGGTCAGCGCCATCGGCGCCATCCAGCGACCCGGCGAGTTGCAAGGACTGGCGTTGAGCAAACCGTTGCCGCGCAGCGCCGAGGTGCTGGTCCGCGGTACCTGGAATGGCAAGGAACTGAATGTGGCCGAGACCCGTGCCGATCCGGGGCTGCCCTTTGGCGGGCGTGCCGGCAAGGCACTGATTGAAGGCCTGGTGTACTCGCAGCAAGGCAACCGCATCGAATTTGGCGGGTTCACGGCCTACGTCGGGGACGACACCGCCTTTGCCGGTGGCAAGCATGCCGACCTCGCGGTGGGTCAGCGCATCCGCGTGCGCGGCGTGTTCGACAAGGGGCGCACCATCCGCGCTGACCACATCGAGTTCCTCCGCGAACGTCAGGACGGCGCGTCCCACCAGGGTTCTGGCCATCAAGACGAGGATTCGGACAGTTCAGGCAAATCGGATGACTCGGGTGGTTCGGGTAGTTCGGATGACTCGCGTGATTCAAGCGGTCACGGCAGTGACAACTCCGGTTCTGGCAGCGGCAATGAGACCCGCGTGCGCGTCGAGAATGGCGAGACCCGGCAGCGTGTCGAGCGGCAGGTGGTATCACCCACGGGCGACCTGCAACGTCGGGAACGCATAGAAACCCGCCAGTCCGGCAACCGCGTGGAAACCCGCGAACGGATCGAGATCTTCCAGGACGGCGTTCGCGTGGAACGAATCGAACGGATAGAGCGGATCGACCGTCCCGACAAGGTCGACAAACCGGACCGGGTCGAAAAGGTTGAGCGGGTGGAAAAGGTCGAGCGGCCTGAGTCGGTGGAACGGCCGGAACCGGTCGAGCGGGCCGAACGGGTGGATCATTCCGGTCCTCATTGAGCGCGGTTTCTGCGAGGCCAGCTAAGCTGGGGAAAGCACCTTGCCCGGGCGCTTAGTCGCGGGGCAGGGTGCAATTAGCTGCCGCGCTTTGAGTGGCCCTGTCTGTCTCGGGCAATGCGCCGGCGTGAAGGTCGAAGTCCGCTCCGCAACGAGGTAGACATGAGCCCCACCCGCGCGCTTGTCCCCGGTCTGTTGCTGTTCCTGGCGCTGCCAGCCCAATCGGATGTTTTCAGCATGTCCACTGGGCTTGACTACTCGCAGGGGTCCTACGGAACTCCGAAAACCAGCGAAACCTGGTATGTCCCGGTGATCGCCAAGTACGAAACCGGGCCGATGATCTACAAGCTCACCGTTCCCTACCTGCGCATCACCAATCCCGCCGTGGGGCCGGATGGGGTGCCCGTTTCCGGCGATTGCGGCAGCGTGGAGGAGGGCGTAGGTGACACTGTGGCCAGCGCCGACTACGCGCTACTGGATGGCAGTGACGGCG
Source organism: Pseudomonas sp. BN515 (assembly GCF_029873155.1). NCBI lineage: Bacteria > Pseudomonadati > Pseudomonadota > Gammaproteobacteria > Pseudomonadales > Pseudomonadaceae > Pseudomonas > Pseudomonas sp. BN515. The sequence continues at coordinate 64,909 of NZ_SSOH01000087.1, forward strand.
GAAGCCTGCTGGTGGACCTGATCGGCAAGGTGAAGGTGCCGACGGCCGATGAAGATAAATGCCTGGGAACCGGCAAGACCGACTTCGCCGCGCAGGTAGATCTCACCAAGGGCTTCGGATCGTTCAGCGGCTTCGCCACACTCGGCTGGCGCAAGTTCGGCGATCCTTCGGACACCGACTTCCGCGATCCGATCTACACCTCGGTCGGCCTGGTTACCCGGGTGGCGCCGAACACCTCCGTGGGAGCGGCCTATGACTGGCGGCAGAAGGTGACTTCCGACGGTGACGAGATCCAGGAGTTCAGCCTGTTCCTCACGCAAAGGCTCGGGCCGGACTGGAAGGTCCAGCTGTATGCACTGGCGGGTTTCTCCGACGCCAGCCCGGAATCCGGCGGTGGTGTGCTGCTCACTCACTCTTTCTGATTCATGCCTATCATTGGCGCGAAAATAACCAGATCCACTTGTTCATTTTCGCCTTTGCTTTGAAAGTCCTTCTTCGCCTCGCGGCTGTTTGCTGCGGCGATTCCTCGGCAGACTCCCCACCCATACGCTGGCTGGGTGAGTTCGTCCCGGCTGGCCCTCACAGACAATGGAGCCCAGCCATGAACCTCGCTTCCCTCGCCAGCCAGCGTTACACCACCAAGGCCTACGATCCTGCCCGCCGCATTCCCCAGGCGACCATCGACGAATTGCTGGCGATGCTTCACCAGGCACCGTCTTCGGTGAACTCCCAGCCCTGGCACTTCGTGGTTGCCAATACCGAGGCAGGCAAGGCCCGCCTGGCCAAGGGGACCCACGGAAACTACGGCTATAACCAGCCGAAGGTGCTGGACGCCTCCCACGTCATCCTCATCTGCGCCCGCACGGATCTGACCGAAGCCCACCTGGCGCAGGTGCTCCAGCAGGAGCAGGAGGACGGGCGTTTCCGTGATGCCGAAGCGCGTGCCGCGCAGTTCCGCACCCGCCAGGGTTACGTGGACCTGCACCGTTTCGAGCGCAAGGACCTGCAGCACTGGATGGAGAAGCAGGCGTACCTGGCACTGGGCACCCTGTTGCTCGGCGCCGCTGCGCTGGGTGTGGATGCCACGCCCATGGAAGGGTTCGACGCCCTGGCCCTGGACGCTGAACTGGGCCTGCGCGAGCGTGGCTTCACTAGCGTGGTGATGGTCTCCCTCGGCCACCGCAGCGAGAAGGACTTCAACGCCGCACTGCCCAAGTCGCGCCTGCCGGCCGAGCAGGTCATCACTGCACTCTGACCCCCACTGCCGCCACAGCGCCCCGCCATTGCGGGGCGTTTTCGTATCGCACCGCCTATCCTGTCCCGTCGGGCGTAAATGAACTCATTCCGCAATCGCGCTGTCTGTCCGCTGTCGGCCCCGCGGGGAATCGGCATGGCCAGTCGCTAGCGGGCGACTGCGCTGCGCCGAATTTCACCCCGTGGTTTTCCTATCCAGAATTATTTGCCCGGCCGGCTTTTCGCGCCCGTACTTCGGGTTTCATTCCATCGCCATGTGAAGATTGCCCATGTCCCGACACTGTTCTTTCCCCGCCCGTGTTTCCCCGTTCCCACGCCGCCTGCTCGGCGCCATCCTGCTGGGTGGCCTGGCGATAGCCGGAGCATCGGCACAGGCCGAGGAACCCGCGAGCAACGCGCGCTGGGTAAGCGACAGCCTGACGACCTACGTACGCAGCGGCCCAACCGACGGCTACCGCATCGTTGGCACCCTGACCTCGGGGCAGAAGGTGGAGCTGCTGAGCACCCAGGGCGACTACAGCCAGGTGCGCAGCGAGAGCGGCAACAGCGTGTGGATTCCCAACCGCGACCTGCAGACGGTGCCCGGCCAGACCGAGCGCCTGCCGCAACTGGAACAGAAAGTAGCCGAACTGACGGCGCAGCTCGACGGCATCGACGGCACCTGGAAGAACCGCGTGCAGGGCATGCAAGAGACCCTGGACTCGCGCAAGAAGCTGATCGATGAACTCCAGGCGGCGCGATCGGCGCTGGATTCCGAACTGACCCAGGTGCGCTCCGAACTGCGGGATGCCCAGGCGCAGCTGGGGGACGAGAACAAGCAGGTGCTGATGCGCTACATGGTCTACGGCGGCAGCATCGCCGGCGCCGGGCTGCTGGCCGGCCTGATCCTGCCGACCTTGCTGCGGGTCAAGCGCAAGCGCAACGACCAGTGGGTCTGAGCCACCTCGTCGAACTGGAATCTTCATGCCGTAGGGTGCGCCATGCGCACCGGCTCCGGATTTGGCCCCGGCGCGGCTGAAATCCCTGGTGCGCGCGGCGCACCCTACGAGGAATTCGAATCATCCTGGAATTTCCGCACGGTGTCGGTGCAGGCACCACCCCCTGCAAGTGCTTAGACGAGCCTAAGTAGGCGAGCCATCCTTATTGGAGTCCGGCGCTTCGAAGGAGCCCCCTGGATGCTCAACTGGATGCTGGTTTTCGCCCCAATCGCAGTCCTCCTGGAATACGTCGCCGCGGAATATCACCTGCTGGTTTTCCTGGCGGCGGCGCTGGCCATCGTGCCCTTGGCGGGGTGGCTGGGTCGTGCCACCGAACAACTCGCAGAGCGTTCTGGAGAGGGCGTGGGCGGGCTGCTCAATGCCACATTCGGCAATGCCACGGAGTTGATCATCGCGCTCAGCGCATTGCGCGCTGGGCTGCATGATGTGGTTAAAGCCTCCATCGCCGGTTCCATAGTTGGCAATATTCTGCTGGTTCTGGGCGCCGCCATGCTGGCGGGGGGACTGCGGTATCCGGAGCAACAGTACAACGCGTCCGCTGCCCGTTCGCAGGCCACGCTACTGACACTGGCTGCCATCGCGCTGATCCTGCCCGCTGCCTACAACGCCGTTGTCTCATCGCGTGCCCCCTATGGGCTCCAGGCGCTCAGCCTATACATCTCCCTGGTCCTGCTGCTGGTGTATGGCTTGTTCCTGGTGTATTCGCTGATCACCCACAAGAAACTGTTTGCGGGTTCCCCGGATGTCCGGATCGACCCACATCAGGTTCCCCTCTGGCCGGTAGGAAAGGCCTTGGCGGTGCTCGCGGTAGCTACGGTGCTGACTGCCTGGATCAGTGAAATCCTGGTCGGCGCAATCGAACCCAGTGCCCACCAGCTCGGGCTCAGCAACCTGTTCGTCGGGGTGTTTGTCGTGGCTATTCTGGGCAATGCCGCCGAGCATGCGTCAGCAATTTCGGCGGCGATGAAGAATCGCATGGACCTGTCGCTTTCCATCGCAATCGGTTCCAGTGTCCAGGTAGCCCTGTTCGTCGCACCGGTCCTGGTGCTGGCGAGTTATGGCATCGGTGCTCACCCCATGGACCTGGCCTTCTCCGGCGGTCTGGTACTGAGCGTCCTTCTGGCTGTTCTTATTACCGGTCAGGTGGCGGGGGATGGTCGTTCGGACTGGCTCAAGGGCGTGCAGTTGCTGGCCGTCTACCTGATTCTCGGCCTGGCCTACTTCTTCACGCCTGACGCGTCGGTCGTCTGATTCATGTCGATAGCGGAGCAGAAACAGCCGGTAGCCACCTCTGTATCACCAACCCCCGCCCAGCGCTCGAAACGTGGCGACCGCCGCACGGGCATCATTAGCGGCCAATTGCGCCTGCAGGTCTCGTGCTGCCAGGAGCTGTTGATCCTCATCCAGCACCTCCCGCAGGCTCACCGCACCACCCTCATAGGCCTGCCGGGCTGCCTCGCGCGCGACATGGTGAGCCTCGATTTCCGCATCCAGCTCCTGGCGTTGGACGCTGAGATGCACCTGGGTGGTGATGGCGTTCTCCACGTCTTCGGCGGCCCGCAGCATGGTCTGCCGGTACTCGGCCAGCGCCTGGGCTTCCGAGCCCCGGGCCTGGGCGACTTCCGCATCGACCCGGCCGAAGTCGAATAACCGCCAGTGCAGGCCAATGAAGGCCTGGGGCTGGAAGGCATCGCTGCTGAACAGCCCACCGTGCAGGCTCTGGCTGCCGAGAATTCCGCCGAGCGTCACGTGCGGGTAGTACTCCGCCACGGCCACACCGATGCGTGCCGTGCTGGCCGCGAGTCGACGTTCAGCGGCGATCACGTCAGGGCGCCGGCGCAGCAGGCTGGCTGGCGAGAGGTCGGCGGTGACGCCTGGTACCTGATAGTCCTGCGGGTGTTCCAGCAGCACCTTGGCGTAGGTGCCGGGCTGCACGCCGAGCAACACATCCAGTCGATTGAGCTGCACCGCCAACTCCGTGCGCAGGGGTGGCGGGACGGTCCTCGCTTGCAGCAGCAGTGCCTTGGCCTGAGCCAGTTCGCGCTGCGTGGCCACGCCACCGTTGAAGCGATCCTGAACCAGCGCGAGGAGGTCTTGCTGGGTCTGGATCTGCTCTTGCGCCACCTGAATGCGTCGTTGCGCACCGCGGATTCGGAAGTAGGCATCGGCCGCTTCAGCCGCGATCGAAACGCGCACCCCAGCCCGGCTCGCCTCGGCCGCCTGGAGTTCCGCCAGGGCCGCTTCATCGCTGCGTTTCAGGCCGCCGGCCAGATCAGCTTCCCACGACGCTCCAACACCGAGGCTGAGAATGTCCTGATTGCGATCGAACCCTGGGGAGGAGCTTGCCAGTTGGCCCTCCGGGCTCTTCAGAGATTGCCGCTGGTGCAGGTAGCGCCCGTCGAGACTTCCCTCAGGCAGACGTGCCGCGCCCGCCAGGTTCGCCGCCGCACGGGCCTGTTCGACACGGGCCAGGGCAATCGCCATATCGAGGTTCTGATCCAGCGCGCGCTGGACAATGCCGTCGAGCACCGGATCGGCGAAGCCTTTCCACCACTGCTCAAGCGGCGGCGCCGGTGCCCGCATGGGTAACTCCGGTTTAGCGCCGCCTGCCAACGGAACACTGAGATTGCTTGCCGGGGTGTGGTAGTCGGGGCCGACCGTGCAGCCGGCGAGCTGGTACAGCATCAAGCCGATTGCAGTGGTTTTTGCGAGGTTCGAAGGCATGGCGGGTGGTCCTCGGGTCAGTGGGCGTCAGCCGACGGCTGAGAGGGCGGGGCGATCTTGTGCAGCAGGGGAATCAGCGCCACGGCGAACGCGAAGCAGACACCGATGATCAGGAACGAGTCGGCAAAGGTGAGCGTCTGTGCCTCGCGGTAAGTCAGGTTCCACAGCTGCCGCAAGGCCTGTTCGCTGTACTGCCCGGACGCGCCGAGGCTGGGGGCCAGCCAGTTGTTGAGGGCTTCGTTGCTGGCATTCAGGTGTTCAGCCAGACGCAGGAAGTGAAGATTGGTGCGGTCGTTGAGGATGGTGGCGCAGGCGGCAATGCCGATGGCGCCGCCGAGGTTGCGCATCAGGTTGAACAATCCCGAGGCGAGTTTGAGTCGTGCGGGAGGCAGCGAGCCCAGGGCCAGGGTCACGGTAGGGGCCACGGCAAATTGCTGGGCCATGCCACGCAGCGCCTGGGGCAGCAGCAGTTCGGCGGCACCCCATTCGTGGGTGATCGGTGAGAACTCCCACATCGACAGGCAAAACAGCGTCATACCCAGCGCCAGCAACCAGCGCAGGTCGAAGCGGCGCGCCAGCGCGGCGTACAGCGGAATGGTCATGACCTGGAAAATGCCGGTGGAGAACACCGCCAGGCCGATATCGAGGGCGCCGTAACCGCGCACGCGACCGAGGAACAGCGGGGTGAGGTAAATGGTGGCGAAGATGCCGATGCCGGTGATGAAGGAGAACAGGCAGCCGAGGGCGAAGTTGCGCTCACGCAGGGCGCGCAGGTCGACGATCGGATTGGCAGACGTGAGGCTGCGGGCGATGAACGCGAGCCCGCTCAGGCCGGAAATCCAGGCGGTGGCGAGGATGGTGTCGTCGCTGAACCAGTTCCAGCGCGGGCCTTCTTCCATGGTGTATTCCAGGCAGCCGAGGAACACCGCCATGAGCAGCATGGCCGGGTAGTCGGCGCCCTTTATCAATGACCAGTCCGGCTTGTCGAGGCGCACCATGATCGGCACCACGATGGTGACGAAGAGTCCCGGCAGCAGGTTCACGTAGAACAGCCAGGGCCAGGAAGCGATGTCGGTGATCCAGCCGCCGACCACCGGGCCCAGGGTCGGCGCCAGGGAGGCGATGGCGCCGATGGTGGCGGCCACCAGTACGCGCTGGCGGCCGTCGAAGTAGATGAAGCCGGTGGTGAACACCATGGGAATCATCGAGCCGCCGAGGAAGCCCTGCAGGGCGCGGAAGGCGATCATGCTCTGGATGTTCCAGGCCAGGGCACAGAGCAGGCTGGCCAGGGTGAAACCCAGGGCCGAGGCCGCAAACAGCCAGCGCGTGGACATCACCTTCGACAGCCAGCCCGACAACGGGATCACGATGATTTCGGCGATCAGGTAGCTGGTCTGTACCCAGGCGGTGTCATCCGCGCCTGCCGAGAGCCCGCCGCCGATATCACGCAAGGACGCGGACACGATCTGGATGTCGATCAGGGCGATGAACATGCCCATGCACATGCAGGCGAAGGCGAGCGTCTTCTGCCGGGTCGAGAGCTGCTCCACCGGCACCACGTCGGATGACCAGAAGTTCACGGCCGTTGCTCCAGGGCGAGCGCCTGGCCTTGCTGTTGCTCATGCGCCCTGGTGTCTACCTCGACCACCACCGAGAGCCCCGGGCGCAGCTCGCCAAGACGGTTGTCGGCGGGATCGAGATGGATGCGTACCGGGACGCGTTGAACGATCTTGGTGAAGTTGCCGGTGGCGTTTTCCGGCGGAAGGATGCTGAACTGCGCGCCGGTTGCCGGCGCCAGGCTGTCGAGGTGGCCATGGAACACCTTGCCCGGCAGCACATCGGCTTCCACCGTTACAGCCTGCCCGGCCGTCATCCCGGAAAGCTGGTCTTCCTTGAAATTGGCATCGATCCACAATCCCTGGGCGGGGACCACTGCCAGCAGTTGGGTGCCGGCGGAGACATAGCCGCCGACCCGTCCCCGGCGATTGCCGATATAGCCGTCGACCGGCGCGCGCAGTTCGGTGTAGCCGAGGTCGAGGCGGGCCAGGTCGCGCTTGGCGATGGCTTGCTCAAGGGCGGCCACGGCCTGCTCGCGCTGGCTGTGTATGACATCGAGCTGGCGCTGGGCCGCGAGCAGGGTGGCTTTGGCCTTTTCGCTGTTGGCGCGTGCGGTCTTCCAGGTGGCTTCGGCCCGCTGGGCGCTTTCCACGGAGACGGCGGCGCGCTGGACCAACGTGCGGTAGCGCTTGTCATCGTCCCGCGCCCGGTCCTCTTCGGCAGCCGTGGCGTCGATTTCCGCCTGGCCCTGGCGGATCACCGCCTGCTGCAACTGGGCCTGGGCGTCTATGTTGCCCAGCAGGGCCTGTTCGGCATGCACCTCACCTTCGGCCTTGGCCAGGGCCGCGCGGTAATCGCGATCGTCGATGCGCGCGAGCAGGTCGCCGGCATGGACGAACTGGTTGTCGCTCACCGCCAGCTCGGCGATATAGCCCGCAACCCGGGGGCTTATGACGGTGACGTCACCTCCCACGTAGGCATCGTCCGTTTCTTCCATGTAACGAGCTGTGTTCCACCAATGGGCGCCATAAAGGCCTGCGCCGACCATGACCAGGCCGGCGACGGCCAGCTTGATGAGCTTGCGGGACTTCGGCCGGGCCACAGCGGTGGCTTCGCTGACGGGGATCTGCTCGGGCTGATTCATGGCGGGCTCCGATGGGGTGGTTTCAGGTGGGCGTTGGTCCGGACAGTTCTGCAGGTTCTTCAAGGTGCCTTGCTGTGATTCGGCAGGGGATTGGCGAGGACCATGTCACATGATGCTCATCATCCAATCAGTCTGATCGAAACCTGCTTCCGCACGGTGAAAGCAACAACTGCCCGGTGTATATGATGGTCATAATCCAAACATGGTTACTTCCATCATGCAAGTGATGAAATGACGCTGGAGACGGGCGGTAGGATTCCGCGCGCGGGGAGGGCGAAAGGCAGGAAATTCGGGCTATGCCGGAGGTTCGGCAATACGGTGTGAAGCCGGCTGTGTCAGGGACGCAACCAGGCCGTCATGGGAATCAGACGCTACCAATGAGCTGCGGACGGCCACAGAAGGGCCGGTCGGTCAGCTCGGCTCGGCTTGAGGTTCGGGGAACGCGTAGGAAACAGGAGTGGCCTCATCACGGCGCTGTCGAAGCACGCGATGCCGCGAGCTGACTGGCAGTCCGGTGACACGGTCGATCAGGACGAGGTCCACCGGCCTTCCGGTAAGGCTGTCCACCAGCATGGTCCGCCTTTGGCTCAGGTTGCCGTGGCGATTTCCCCACTCAAGCAGTACGAGCATCAGCGGCCTTAGCTCCCGCGCCTTTTCGCTGAGCAGGTACTCGTATCGTGTCGGCTTTTCGCTGTACGGATGCCGCTCCAGGAGCCCACCGGCCACCAGATCCTTGAGTCGTCGGGTCAGGGTGTTGGTTGGAATCCCCAAGGTCCGAGCGAAATCATCGAAACGGGAGGCGCCATAAAAGGCTTCGCGAAGAATCAGCACGTTCCAGCTATCACCTATCACCTCCAGGGCTTGGGCGACCGGGCAGGGCATGTCCTGGAAACTGGTTCTTTTCATGGGACCTCGCGTTGCCTCCTGGAGCTGGGCGGCAGACCGTTGAATGATGATCAAAATATAATCAGGCTACTTGCATCACACAAGTGACCATCCATCACCTTCACAAGCCCTGAGTGGGACGTCCGGCTTCGCGCCAACCGGTGAAGCCGTCGATGAGATAGCGCGCATCCAGCCCCATGGCGGCCAGCGTGGCGGCGATGCCCTGGCTGATTTCGTGGCCGTGGGCGCAATAGAGCGCCACAGGCCTGTCGCGAGGTATCGAGTCCTTCCAGGTGAACACCGCTTCCGGGTCCAGCCAGCGCGCGCCGGGAATCTCGGCCGCATCCGCGTTGCGGACGGATGCGCGGCGCACGTCCAGTAGCGTGAAGCTGCGCGCCGCCGCCTGCCATTCCGCCAATTCGCAAATGCTGATGCGGTCCATGGATCACCTCCCGGCCCGATGGGGCCTTGGTCAGTTTCGCAGCAGGTGCACCGCCAGGCCGGTGACGGCGCAGGCCAGCAGCACCTGGATGACGCCACGCTTGAAACGGAACAGCGCGACGGCGGCGGCCAGGGCGATCAGCGCCGAGGGCCAGTCGAAGCGGCCTTCGAACCCAGTCGGCCAGAGCACGTGGTAGCCGAAGAACAGCGCCAGGTTGAGGATCACGCCCACTACAGCGGCGGTGATGCCGGTGAGTGGTGCGGTGAACTTCAGCTCGTTGTGGGTGGATTCCACCAGCGGCCCGCCAGCGAGGATGAACAGGAAGGAGGGCAGGAAGGTGAACCAGGTCACCAGGCTGGCGGCGACGGCGCCGGCGAGGAATGCCTGGTCGGCGCCGAACATCGGATGCACGTAGCCACCCACGAAACCCACGAAGGCAACCACCATGATCAGCGGCCCTGGCGTGGTTTCACCCAGGGCCAGGCCGTCGATCATCTGGCTCGGGGTCAGCCAGCCGTAGTGGCCCACCGCGCCCTGATAGACATATGGGAGCACCGCGTAGGCGCCGCCAAAGGTGAGCAGCGCCGCCTTGGTGAAGAACCAGCCCATCTGGGTGAGGGTGCCTTGCCAGCCGAAGACGGCGGTGAGCAGGCCCATGGGCAGCACCCAGAGCAGGGCGCCGACCACTACCAGCAGCAACAGGCGGGACCAACGGAAACGCGCGTGTTCGGGGGTTGGTGTGTGGTCATCGATCAGCGCCGGCCCGTAGCTGGCCTTGGCCGCGTTGTGTCCACCGCCGAGCGCGAATTTGTCCGGCGCTACGCGGCCACCGATATAGCCGATCACGGCCGCACCCAGCACGATCAGCGGGAAGGGCAAGTCGAGGGCGAAGATCGCCACGAAGGAGGCTGCGGCAATCCCCCACAGCCAGCCGTTCTTCAGTGCCCGTGAGCCGATGCGATGGGCCGCGTGGACCACGATGGCAGTCACCGCCGGCTTGATGCCATAGAAGAGTCCGGCCACCACCGGCACTTCGCCAAATTCGATGTAGACCCAGGACAGCAGGATCAGGATGAACAGCGAGGGCAGCACGAAAAGCGCCCCGGCGATGACGCCACCCCAGGTTCGGTGCATCAGCCAGCCGATGTAGGTCGCCAGTTGCTGGGCCTCCGGGCCGGGCAGCAACATGCAGTAGTTCAGGGCATGGAGGAAGCGCCGCTCGCTGATCCAGCGGCGCCGCTCCACCAGCTCCTGGTGCATGATCGCAATCTGCCCGGCTGGGCCGCCGAAGCTGATGAAGCCCAGCTTGAGCCAGAACAGGAACGCCTCGAACAGGCCCACGGGGGCGGCGAGGGGGCGCGACTCGCCGGTTGGGCGCAGGGTGGTTTCATCCATCGTTTTTCTCTTCTCTCGCGAAGGCTGCCAGCAGGCCATCGAAGATGGCTCCCGCTGCGGCCAGGAGTTGATTGTCATCGGTAATGCTCTCGCGCAGGCCGGCCAGGACCCGCTCGACTCCCGCGGCTTCCGCTGGCTGGACACCGCCGACGTCAAGGTAATGCACCAGGGCTGCAACCCGATGAAGGGCTGGCGCGTCCAGTTGGAAGCTGTCTTTCAGGGTCTCGAAGGTGACGCGATTGCCCACATGGCTGAAAGTCGCGCCGTCGAAATCGAAGCCCAGCGCCTCGGCCGGGCAATCCCCTGGTGACTCCAGCCAGAGGAAGCGTGCATCCGGGTCGATGAAGCGGCGGATCAGCCAGGCGCTGGCCAGTCGGTCAACCCAGGGCCGCTTGCGAGTGGCCCAGAGGCGGCCCTGATATTCGCGCTGCTCGAGTGCCCTGATCGGTTGCTGATGGCTGCTCGGTTCATCCGCCGACAGGGCGCGGCTGACCGCCGTTTCCAGTTCGTGCAAGGCGGCATCCAGCTGTTGCCGGGGCTTTCCGGGGAAGAAGTCGATTCCCGCCAATTGCGCGAATGCTTTTCGCAACTTGCGGATCTGCCGAGTGCTGGCCAAGGCGTTCCCGGCGGTCAGCTGGTTGCGGCAGGCTTCGACTTCGTCGCGCAGGGCCTGGTAATCCTCGCTTCGGTCGAACAAGGGGATGAAGCGTTCGCCTTGCGGGTCCTGTACGGGGAGAAGGTAGGCGGTGCCGTTGATGGCGAGGATGTCCCGTTCGACCTCGGAGAGGGCTTCGCGGCAGTCCGGCCTATCCGGCAGCAGGTACACACCGTCGCGAAGCACCGCCGCACCGCTGGCCTTCAAGGCGCGCCAGGCCCGCATGCGCGCAGTGGCGTTGGAGGTGGGGAGGCCAATGACCAGGGAAAGCCAGCTTTCCATGTAGCGTATCCAACAAAATATGTATAAGGCATTACAATACTCTCCGTTTTACGTACGGAAAAGCTCCATTCGCCCAGGCAACGCGGAGGGTTTGGGCGGGTCGAATATTGGGAGTGCTGCTTCGTTTGACGGAGGATTTGCCATGCCGGTACTTCATTCGTGGACAAGCACCACTGCAAACGGGCTCAAGACCCTTGGGTTGCTGCTCGGGCTTCTCGCCGGCAGCGCCCAGGCCGCGGGCTCGGACGTGCAGCTGGTCGAGGCGATCAACTCCTACCGTACCCACCCGCAGAGCTGCGCCAGGCAGCAGGCCGAAGTCCTGACGCCGCTGGTGGCGGATCCACGCCTGGTGCTTCCAGTGGAAGACAGTGGCTACTGGCAGGACCATCTGGTGCGTTCCGGTTATCAGGCGGCCAGTGCGAAGACCATCCGCCTGACTGGCCCAGTCGACGCGCAAGCGGCGTTCGCGATGCTGCAGGCGCGGCACTGCAATTCGTTGCTGGATCCCCAGTTCGTCGATATCGGTGTAAGCCAGGCCGGCAGCAGCTGGCGCATCGTGCTGGCGCGGCCGTTGCTGGATGACGGTCTCGGTGAATGGCAAGAGGAAGGGCAGGTGCTACTGGTGCTGGTCAACGCGGTGCGTACTCGCTCACGCAACTGTGGTGAGATCGCATTCTCCTCGGCGCCGCCAGTGGTCTGGAATACCGCCCTCGGCACAGCGGCCGAGCGCTACAGCCGGGCCATGGCCAACGACAACTTCTTCGCCCGCCAGTCTGGCGCTGGCCTGCAACCGGCGGACCTCGCCCGGGCCGCCGGTTACCGTGGCCAGCAGCTCGACGAGAACATCGCCGCTGGTTTTGGCAGGTCAGTGAGTGTGATCGAAGGCTGGCTGGCCACCCCGGAGTATTGCGCCAGGATGATGGACCCGAGGTTCACTGAATTGGGCGCAGGCTACGCGGTGGACCCGCAAAGCGATGCCGGAATCTACTGGACCTTGCTGCTGGGAACCCATTGACGGCCCGCCCCTGCACGCCGCATGAAGCGGCGCGAGGGGCTGGATGGGCTTAGTGCGGTGCGCGGTGGCGGATGGTTTTCAAGAGGTCATCCGGGGTGATCTGCCCGACCACGTTGCTCGCGTCGCTGCCCGGTTGCGGCAGGTCGAGGATATGGCCCTTGATCTTGCCAATCACGTGCATCTCACAAGGCTTGCAGTCGAACTTCAGGGTCAGCACCTCGTCGCCGTGCACCAGCTGCATCGGCGCGACCTTGGTGCGCACGCCGGTCACGCCCTTGGCCTGTTTGGGGCAGAGGTTGAAGGAGAAACGCAGGCAGTGCTTGGTGACCATCACCGGCACTTCGCCCGTTTCTTCATGGGCCTCGTAGGCAGCGTCGATCAGTTGCACGCCGTGGCGCTGATAGAAGTCGCGGGCCTTCTGGTTGTAAACGTTGAACAGGAAGGACAGGTGCGCATCCGGGTACACCGGCGGCGGGTTGGTCTCGGCCTTGCGGCTGCCGCGCGGGTGGGCCTTTACGCGGGCCTCGGTCAGGGCCTCGATGGCTTCGCGGCGCAGCGCCTTGAGTTGCGAGTTCGGGATGAAGAAGGCCTGCGGCGCGTCCAGCTCGATCTTCTCGGCGTGGTACTGGGTGGTACCCAGCTGGCCGAGCAGGTCGTGCAGTTGTTCCAGGGCCTGTTCAGGCTTGTTGGGGGCGCCGAAGGGGCCGTCCAGCCTGACGCTGGCACTCACGCCTTCCTCGCTGGTGGCGGTCAGCTCCAGCGCTTCTTCGCGCAGGCTGGCCTTCCAGTCGAGGCCGATCCGGCGCTCGGCGGACGTCTTCAGCAGGGCCTGCTGCCAGTTGTGATCCAGGTTGCGCGACAGCGGATGGTTCGGGCGCAGGCGGGAGAGGGCGGCCGGCATCTCGTTGGGTTCGACGCGGTAGCGCCAGCGCTTCTCGCCGTCTTCCTCGAACTCGCCCTTCAGCTCGGCGATGTTGGCGCGGAAGCCCACCACCTCGCGCTTGATCAGCACGTTGAGTCCGTCGCCGTTGGACAGCGGATCATGGGTCACGACCAGCAGGTCGCGCTTGCCAACTTTCTCCACCTGACCCACCGGCAGGCCGGTGAAGGTCGGGGTGTCGAAGGCGCCGATGTCGATCTTGCGGTCGGTGACGAAGTAGTCGGTGCTGCCACGGTGGAAGGTCTTGTCCGGATCCGGCACGAAGAAGTGGTCCGTGCGGCCGCTGGACGCGCGGGCCAGGTCCGGGCGTCCTTCGAGGATGCCGTCCAGGCGCTGGCGGTAGTAGGCGGTGATGTTCTTGACGTAGCTCGCGTCCTTGTAGCGCCCTTCGATCTTGAAGGAGCGCACGCCGGCATCCACCAGGGCGCTGAGGTTGGCGCTCTGGTTGTTGTCCTTCATCGACAGCAGGTGCTTTTCGAAGGCCACGACGCGGCCCTGGTCGTCCTTCAGGGTGTAGGGCAGGCGGCAGGCCTGGGAGCAGTCGCCCCGGTTGGCGCTGCGGCCGGTCTGGGCGTGGGAGATGTTGCACTGGCCGGAGAAGGCGACGCACAGGGCACCGTGAATGAAGAACTCGATGGCCGCGTCGGTCTCGTCGGCGATGGCACGGATCTGCTTGAGGTTCAGCTCGCGGGCCAGCACCAACTGGGAGAAGCCTGCCTGGTCGAGGAACTTGGCGCGTTCCAGGGTGCGGATGTCGGTCTGGGTGCTGGCGTGCAGCTCGATGGGCGGGATGTCCAGGTCGAGGACGCCCATGTCCTGCACGATCAACGCGTCGACGCCGGCGTCGTAGAGCTCGTGGATCAGCTTGCGCGCCGGTTCCAGCTCGTCGTCGTGGAGGATGGTGTTGATGGTGACGAACACCCGCACGTGGAAGCGGTGGGCGAACTCCACCAGCTTGGCGATTTCCACCACTTCGTTGCAGGCGTTGTGGCGGGCGCCGAAACTCGGGCCGCCGATATACACGGCGTCGGCGCCATGCAGGATGGCCTCACGGGCGATATTGACGTCGCGGGCGGGGCTGAGCAGTTCTAATTGGTTCTTGGGCAAAGACATGGCAATCACGGTCCGGCACGTATGCAGGGGGCGCATTGTACCGGGCCTGCGGCGCCCGGGCATCCATGGGGTGCCAGATGGTGGTCGGGAGGATGCGTTTCCCCGTCTCAGCGCATGTGCGCCGGCGGTATCGAGTAGGTGCCCACCACGTGGGCGACCGGTTCATCCATCCCTTCCGAATAGAGCGAAACCTCACCCACCGCGAGGGTCTTGCCGACTTTCATCAACTGGCATTCGCCGATGACGCGCTTGCTCGCTTCCGGCTTGCGCAGGAAGTTGATGGTCAGGCTGGTGGTCACGGCCAGCGGCACGATGCCGATTTCCCCAAGCAGGGCGACGTACAGCGCGACGTCCGCCAGAGCCATCAACGTGGGGCCGGAAACCGTGCCGCCGGGCCGCAGGTCGCATTCGTCCACCGCCTGGGACACCCGGGCGCTACGTTCACCCACGGCGTCGACCTCGACGCGGGTCTGGGGAAATTCCTGCTTGATGAATCGTGCGATCGCTTCTGTCTTGTCAGCCACACCGGGCTCCCTGGTTCGCCAATTTCGACCGGACGCTGACACAACCTTCGCCCCCTGTCCACGCTGGCCGAAGTACCGGCTCGTGTCGAAATTGACCTGATGCAACATCACTCTCACGTTCCTTGGCTACTCTCCTGGCACACCGTTTCGAAGGGTAGTAAGGATGTCATTCGTCGATTCGCTCATCGCTCAGGTACTGGAACTGGAAGTCAAGCTTCACCACGCCTATGCGCGGCTCGCCTGCCGCACGGATGTCGAGGCGCTGCACGATCTGCGAATCGGCTTGCGCAAGTTGCGCAGCCTGTTGCGGCCGATGCGTCGGCTGGAGCCCACAAAGGAACTGGACGCAGCGGCGGCCGATGTCGGTCGGCTGACCACGCCGGTGCGTGACCTTGAGGTGTTGATCGTCGAACTGGATCGCCAGGGATTCCACGACCAGGCGGAGCGCCGCAGGCATCTGCTGGAGTCCCGTTACGCCATCATCGAAGCCAGCGCCACGGTGCAACGCTTCATGACGGTGCTCGACGGCTGGCCGGCGCGGATGCGTGCAGCCGAGCGTGATGGCGACCTGGAAAAGCTTCGCGAGCGCGTGAAGATTCGGCTGCGGCGCCAGTTGCAGCGCTTGCGCGAGGCACTGGCCGACCCGGAGTACGACCGCCATGCGCTGCGTCTCCTGGTCAAACACATGCGCTACGTCCACGAGGCATACCCGAAGCTTTCACCAATTTCCCAGGACGCCTTCTACGCTCTGAAGGCCGTGCAGTCCGCTCTGGGCGACTGGCACGACCATTTCCAGTGGTGCCTGAAGGCCGATCAGGAAGCTGATTTGCTGGTACTCAAGGATCGCTGGGAGATTGCCGGGGAGGCGGAACTGAAGGCCGCCGAAGTCGAACTGTCGATCCTTGCCGAGCACCTCTCGGAAGCGGCGCCCAGGCAAGAGCAGGGCGCCTGAGCACTCAGACCACTTCCGCTGTTTGCTGTGCCGGTACGGTCGCGAACATGGCTTGACCAATGGAGCGCGCGGCTTCCAGGTGAGGCGTGGGATCGCGGGATTCCGATTCGAACATCAGGTGCGAGCCCCGCACACTGACGCCGCAGTAGTCGAAAATACCGTGATCGATCTGGGTCTTCATGGCCTGGTCATAACCGTGTCGCTGGAACAGACCGGCATCCCCGGCAGCCACGCCAATCAGATGCACCTGAAGATGGCGCAGTTTCTTCTGCAGTCCGCCCTCCAGGCTGTAGCCGAATGCCCAGCCATTAGAGAAGACCCGCTCGACCCAGCTTTTGAGCAGCCCGGGCAACGACCACCAGTAGACCGGGAACACCAGCACCAGGCTATCGGCTCGCTCGATGCGGGCCTGTTCGGCGAGTACATCGGCGGGCGGCGTCGCCATATGGCGGTGCACATTGAGGTCCGCGAGGCTGTAGCGCTGATCGAATCCTTCGGCGTGTAGATCGGCAAGCTCCGCGCTATGGCCGACGGCCTTCAATCCTTCGGCGACCTGATGGGCCAGATTGTGGGTGAGTGAATTGGAATCAGGATGGGCAACAACTATCAGGGCGTGCATGGCGTACTCCGGTAGCGGATTGCGGGTAGGGACCTGGCCCTATAAGCTGGGCGCAAGTTACTTTCAGTAAGTTACGATTGGTAAGTTACCTTTGGTAGGTTTTGCATGTCAACAGACGAAGACCAGGTACGTCCGCGCCGCCGTCTTTCACGGGAAGAACGGCAGCGGCAACTGCTGGATGTGGCCTGTCAGCTGATACGCGAAGAAGGCACCGACGCCCTGACCCTGGGCCGCCTGGCGGAGCAGGCAGGTGTGACCAAGCCCGTGGTCTACGACCACTTCGGCACCCGTGCGGGGCTGCTTTCGGCGCTCTACGTGGAGTTCGATGCGCGCCAGACGGCGCTGATGGTCGCCGCGCTGCAGGCCAGCGAGGCGAGCCTCGAGAGCAGGGCGGGGGTGATAGCCGCGGCCTACGTGGAGTGCGTGCTGCAGCAGGGGCGGGAGATTCCCGGCGTGAATGCTGCGCTCACCGGATCGCCTGAGCTGGAGTCGCTCAAGTGCGAGCATGAGTCGGCATTCCTCGACAAATGCCGCGATGCCCTTGAGCCATTCGCCGGCAAGGGCGGCATCAGTACAGCGGGACTGCGGGCCATGCTCGGGGCAGCGGACGGACTGTCCCATGCCGCCGCCACCGAGGAAATCACACCCGAGGAGGCGCGGGAGGAACTGCGCGCCACCATCGTCGCGATGGTCGAGCGCAGCGCCCAGCGAGCCTGAGTGCTCCCTTCAGCGCGCCTCCAGCCAGGCGCGCTGACGCTCCTGCACAGTGGCGGCCGCCTCGCCCACCAGCTCGGCATAAAGCGCCGGTGCGGTGGCGCCTTCGGTGCTGATCAGCAGCACACGGGATCGTCCATCGAACCCCAACAGGGCAGCCTTGTCGGGTGACTCCAGCAGTCGCAGTAGACCCGCCAGTCCCGCCACGGCGGACTCGCCGGCCACCAGCGGCAGGTCGTTCTCGCTGCCCTTGGCCAGTCGGTGCATGGCATCGACGGCCTCCTGGTCCTCGATGGTCATGAACGCATCGATGCAGCCTTCCAGGAACTGCCACGCGAGAGGCGAGGTTTCCCCACAGGCCAGCCCGGCCATCACCGAATCCACCGATCCACTGGCCTTCGCTGCGTGACCCTTCAGGGCGCTCTGGTAGAGGCAGTCGGCCTGGTGCGGCTCGACCACGATCATGGTCGGCCGCGCTGCGCCGTAGCGCTCCCACAGATAGCTGGCAATTCCGGCGGCCAGTCCGCCGACGCCGCCCTGGAGGAATACGTGGCTGAAGGGGCAGGCGCCGTCGTTCGCGCCAAGGGCTTCCAGCGCCTCGGCGGCGATGATCCCGTAGCCCTGCATCACATCGCGGGGGATTTCCTCGTAGCCCTCATAGGACGTGTCCGAAACCACGGTCCAGCCATTTTCCTGCGCCAGCCTGGCGGCTTCGTGGACCGAGTCGTCGTAGTTGCCTCGGATGCGGATGATTCGTGCACCAAAGGCTGCAATAGCCTGCTCACGTTCTTCGCTGACATGGGCATGGAGGACGATCACGCAGTGACAGCCGACGCTCTGTGCGGCAGCCGCCAGGGCCCGGCCGTGGTTGCCGTCGGTGGCGCTGATCACGGTGAACCCGGCCAGCTCCTGGGCATGGTTACCAGCGAGCAGGGCACTGGGTTCGAAAGCGCGTTCGGGGAAGCGCTTGAGGATCAGGCGCAGGAGCGCGATGGGGGCGCCCAGCACCTTGAAGCTGGCCAGCGGTGAGCGCACGGATTCGTCCTTGATCAGCACCTGGGCAAGGCCCAGTTCGGCAGCCAGGTCGGGCATCTCGAACAACGGCGTGACCGACCGCTCGAAGCGCTTCCAGGTGGACAGCCAGACTCGGCTTTCGGCGGCCTGCTGCATGTTCATGACGGTGCGCAGGGCTTCGGGATAGGGGCGGCGCGCGGCCTTGGAATTGACGATCAGCATCTGGGGCTCCGAACGATTGTAGGCGGGCAGGGTGGTCAGGACCGGGCGAGGCGCTGGCGAACGACGTCGAGCAGCACGTCGGCGCCGGCCAGCAGGAGTTCGTCGCTGGTGTGCTCCCGCGGGTTGTGGCTGACACCGCCCTGGCTGGGCACGAAGATCATGGCGGCCGGGGCGATGCGCGCGATCATCTGCGCATCGTGGCCGGCACCCGAGGTCATGCGCCTGTGGCTGAACCCCAGGCGGCTGGCCGAGGCGGCGATTGCGCTGGCGAGGTCGCTATCGAAAACCACGGGTTCGAAGCGCACCAGTTGCTCGCTGTGGATCTCGACGCCTTCGGTTTCGGCCAGGTGCGCAAGCAGGTCGGCCAGGCGTTTCTCTGCAGCCTGCAAACGGGCTTCGGCGGGATCGCGCAGGTCGACGGTGAAGACGGCCTTGCGCGGAATCACGTTGATCAGGTTCGGCTCAAGGCGCAGGCACCCGACGGTGGCCAGGGTGCCGTCCACGGCGATCTCGCGCAGGTGGGTGATAGCAGCGGCAGCAACTGAACCTGCGTCGCGGCGCAAGTGCATCGGCGTAGTGCCGGCATGGTTGGCGCTGCCCTTGACCGTGACCTGTTGCCAGGAAATGCCCTGGAGATTTTCCACCACGCCGATCTGTACGCCTTCGGCTTCGAGAATCGGCCCCTGCTCGATATGCAGCTCCAGGTACTCGTGGGGCACCAGCGCGCCGGGCTCCAGATCGCCGGCATAGCCGATGCGGGCCAGCTCATCGCCCAGGCGGGTGCCGTCGGTGCCCAGGGTGTCCAGTGCCACGTCAACGTCCAGACCGCCCGCATGCACCAGCGAGCCCATCATGTCCGGCTGGTAGCGCACACCTTCTTCATTGGTGAACGCCGCCACGGTGATCGGGCGGGAGGGGAGGACGGCAGCCTGGCGAAACGCCCGCACCACCGCGAGCCCGGCCAACACGCCGTAGCAGCCGTCCAGCGCACCTGCGTTGGCCACGCTGTCGATGTGCGAGCCGATCATCAGGGGCGCCTGCTGGTCACCGTCGGGACGCAAGGTGCCGAAGATGTTGCCGATCCGGTCGATCCGTACTTCCAGGTCCAGTGCCTCCATCCAGCGCAGCAACTGGTCACGGCCGGCCTTGTCGGTATCGGTCAGCGCGATGCGGGTGCGGCCGTCCTGCTCCGGCTCTGCGCCGATTTCGCCCAGCAGCCGGATCTGCAGCAGCAGGGCCGGGCCATCGAGAAGCACGGCGGAGGAAGGGGAGAGCGGACTCATCAGAGAAACTCCAGCAGGGCAGATTGAATGACTGCGTAATAATATTTCTTCGATGCAGTAACGATTTCTCTACTTAGCGAGTAGTTGCGTACTTTTATTCCGCTATCGCCCCTTCACGAACAATTTCATTGCGAGCCGCCGCCCATGAGCCTGGATGCCTTCGACCTCAAGCTGATCCACCACGTCCAGCAGGACGCCAGCCTGTCCCAGGCAGAGCTGGGCAACCGGGTGAATCTGTCCTCCGCAGCGGTCAATCGTCGGCTGAAGCGCTTGGGTGACGAGGGTGTGATCCGCAAGACGGTGGCGCTGGTCGATCCGCAACAGCTGGGCCACGGGCTGACCATCATTGCCGAGGTCGAAGTGGAGAGCGAACGGCTCGACCTGCTGGATGCGATGAAGCGAAGTTTCCTGGCCTGTCCGCAGGTGCAGCAGTGCTACTACGTCGCTGGCGAGTTCGATTTCGTGCTGGTCCTGGCCTGCAGGAGCATGGAGCAGTACACCGAACTGACCCGGCAGTTGTTCTTCGAGAGCAACAACGTCAAGCGCTTCCGTACCCTGGTGTCGATGAGCAACGTGAAAGTGGGGCTGGAGGTGCCGGTCGAACTGGCCACCGACGCCTGACGCCCCACAGCGGAATCCATCAGCCGGCAACGAAGGCCGCAATGTGCCGGGCGGCGGCCTGCGGGTACTGCATGTGCGGCCCGTGCCCCGTGCTCGGCAAAGTCACCAGGTGCAGGGTGGGCAGGGCGCGGTTGAGCGCATACCAGTTCTCCACCGGGAAGACGATGTCGTGGTCACCGCCGAGGTGCAGGACCGGTGTGCGGGTGGTGCGCAATGCATCCAGCGCCGGTTGCAGCGGGAACATCGGGTTGCGGGGACCATCTCCCAGCTGCTGGCCGGCCCACTCGTGGGGCACCTCCGGGCAGCGACCGTCCTGCCGTGCCGCAATGCGCTCAGCACAGAGAACGGCGGCTTCGCGACTGGCGGTCGACGTCGGCTCGAAGAAGAGCTTCACGAAGTCCTCGAAGTCGTTCTCGCGGCCCGCCAGCTCATAGAACAGCGGCTCACCGGTCTGTACCAGGTGACCGGGCGGGGTAGTACCGATCAGCACCAGGTGGCTGATCAGTTGCGGCGCCTGCAACATGGCCACCTGTGCCGCAATGCCACCGAGGGACCAGCCGCCCAGCACCACCCTGCTGAGTCCCAGCGCGGCGATCAGTTCGAGGGTGTCGCGGGCGAGCGAAGCGGGGTCGTAGGTGCGGGTCCCACCGGACAGGCCCAGCCCGCTGTAGTCGAACACATGCACCTTGAAGCCCAGCTCGGCGAGTTCGTCGAGAAAGGCCGGGTCCCACGAATCCATCACACCGCGAAAGCGCAGGCACAGGACCATTGGCGTCCCATCCCCGATCACGCGGTAGGCCAGGCGACGGCCATTGCATTCGACGAACTGGTTGGGGACCTGGCTGGCGGACAGGGCGTTCGGCATGGGGCTGCTCCTTCCTGGCATTGGGGCGCGGGAACAAGGTTCGCGGTTATGCCGTCATCGCGGTCCGCGACCGCAACACCGGAGAGGAAAGGGCGCCTACCCCAGTGCACGCATGCGATGCCGGCAACCATGCAGGGTAGTCCAGGCGCCTGGAGCGGGCCGGCAAGAATGCAGCCGCCAATCGGGTTGGCGGCCTGTTCAGGGTAGGAAGGACTTAGCGGCGCTTCGCTCGGGCCACCAGCACGCGGCCGTAGAGCAGCCCGATCACGCCGGCAGTTACCGAAGCCACCAGCACGCCGAGCTTGGCGGCGCTCAGCAGGTCCTGTTGGCTGAAGGCGAGGTTGGCGATGAAGATCGACATGGTGAACCCGATCCCCGCCAGGCAGCCGATCAGTCCCATCCA
Organism: Pseudomonas sp. BN515; assembly: GCF_029873155.1. Taxonomy (NCBI): domain Bacteria; kingdom Pseudomonadati; phylum Pseudomonadota; class Gammaproteobacteria; order Pseudomonadales; family Pseudomonadaceae; genus Pseudomonas; species Pseudomonas sp. BN515. The sequence goes on from NZ_SSOH01000087.1 coordinate 86,530, forward strand.
GGCCCAGGTCATGCCCGGTGGCAGGCTGCACCAGCCCATGCGCACCATCAGCCAGCTGCTGGTGAGAACGCCCAGCGGCTTGCCCAGCACCAGGGCCAGGGCTGCGCCGGAGAACACCATCATGGAAGCGCCTTCACCGAGGTTGACGCCGTCGAGGCTCACTCCGGCGTTGGCCAGGGCGAACAGCGGCATCACCAGGTAGGCGACCCAGGGATGCAGCGCCATCTGTACGCGCATTACCGGGGGCAGCAGTTCGCGCTGGGCGTGACGAAGCTGCTTGATGGGTTCCATGAGCTCACTGGCGCCGCTGTCGGCGGCCTGTTTGCGCTCGGCGAATTCACTGATGGCCTGCGAGGCGGTCTGCAGGGGAGGCGCCATCACCTTGACCGGGCGAACCGGCGTCATCAGGCCGAGCACCACGCCCGCCAGGGTCGGGTGGGCGCCGGTTTTAAGCAGGCCGAACCAGAGCAATGCACCCGGCAATACATAGGCATAGGCGGAACCGATGCCGATGTGCTGCAAGCCAAGCACCAGCAGGATGCCAGCACCAGCGATGGCAAAGCCCAGCGGGTCCAGGCCGCCGGAATAGAACAGCGCAATGATCAGCACCGCGACTATGTCGTCGATGATCGCCAGGGCCAGCAGGAAGACGCGCACGGAGCCGGGTACGGAGCGGCCCAGCAAGGCGAGGACGCCAACGGCGAAAGCGATGTCCGTGGCGGTCGGGACCGCCCAGCCCTGGCGCAACCCTTCAGTGTTGTTGAGGGTGAGGTAGACCAGGGCCGGCACCAGCACGCCGCCGAATGCGGCGATCATGGGCAGGGCGGCAAGCTTGAGATTGGCCAGCGCGCCTTCGTGTATCTCCCGGCGGATTTCCATGCCGACCACCAGGAAGAACACCGTCATCAGGGCGTCGTTGATCCAGAAATGCAGGGAGTTGGAGACGACGAAATCGCCGATGCCGAACGACAACGGCATGTGCCAGAGGTGCTCGTAGCTGCTGGCGTAGGGCGAGTTTGCCCAGATCAGCGCAGCGGCGGCGGCGATCAGCAGGACGATGCCGCTGACGGCTTCGATATGGAGGAATTTCTCGAACGCGGAGAATGCCTTGTCGGCAATACGCTGCGCAGCCGGCAGCGCCTTTGGGGAAGGGGCTTGGTTCATGGTCGCTAATACTCAGCAGCTGTGCGGCGGCCCGACCAACACATGAAACCTGTCGGGCCGCATGAGCGGCCCGACACCCGGCGCGTAAAGTACAGCGCCTTTTCCGATTTGACCAGCCGATTTTTCCCCGCCGCTTAACCGCGGGCGTTACAGGGGCGAGGGTTCAAAGCTCCAGGCTGTGGATCAGTTGCGAGGCTTCCCGAGGGTCTCGCCGGCAGCTGAATCCCAGTTCGCGGGCGAGGCGTTGCATCCGCACGTTCGACACCGCATCGATGGAGTACAGGCGCTTGAAACCGTTCTCGCGGGCCGAATCGATGAGGTGGCGGAGCAGGACCTCGCCCAGCCCCAGTTCGTCCCAATCATCGGCGATGGTCACCGCGAACTCGCATTCGCCGGCATCACCGACAGCGGCGTAGCGGCTGATGCCGATCTCGACCAACTCGCCATCCCGATGTACCAGGGCGACGTAGGCCATCTTTTGCTGGTAGTCGACCTCCATCAGGTGGTCGAGCAAGGTGGGGCTGACTTCCTTGACCGCGCAGAGGAAGCGGAAGTGACGGGTTTCGGGAGAGAGGTTACGGATGAATTCGACCTCGCGCTCCCGGTCTTCCGGGCGCAGGGGGCGGACCAGGACATGGCTGCCGTCCTTCAAGGGTTCGACCCAATGCTCACCGGCGAGTGCATCGGGAATGGCGGCGTGAGACCGCGAGCTCTGTAGCGTCGACATGGCTGCGTACTCCGATTGGAAATCCTGCCTTTTTTCTACGCCGAATCCGCTGCGTGGATTTGATGAGGATCAAGCGAATCGGGATGAAGCAGTGGGATCCGACGAAGCGCAGGTTTCCGCATGGAAGCACGCCAAAGCGGTTGCTTCAGATCAACGTGGGGAGGGTGGCTCACGCGCAGGCTGGCGTTATCAGCGTGAAGTCTGAAGAGGGCATAACCGTGGCCAAAATCATCCCCATTCGTCCCGATTCGGCGGTGCCGCCGAAACCCACCGGCCTGCGAGTCTGGATTGCGCGATTGCGCAACCGGCTCGATCGGCTGGTCTTCCAGATCATCAGAGTGCCGTCCCGGCAAGCGCGTGGCCCCGTGGAAGGGAGGGCTGGCAAAGAGAGAGGCAGGCACTAGACGCGCCCGCCCCGAAGAGGGGAGATCGCGCCGGCGAACCGGCGCGACCTTGTGCATCAGAGGATGCTGAGGGGGTACTCGATGAAGGCACGCACTTCGTTGAGGTCCGGCCCCACCTGGTTGTCGGCGCGGTAGATGGAGTTGCGCAGCTTGAAAGACAGGTCCTTCGCCGCGCCGTCCTGCACCACGTATTTGAATTGGTTGAACAGCTCGCGCTCGGTGCCGTCGTTCTCGCCGCCGGCGACGATGTCGGTGCCGCGCACGTAAGCGACCTTGTAGGTCAGGCCCGGTACGCCGTAGCCGCCGAAGTCCAGCTCGTAGCTGGCTTGCCAGGACTGCTCGTCTTCCAGGTTGAAGTCGGAGAAGTAGGAGTTGGCCACGTAGATGGTGCTGCCGCCGTCGCCGAAGTCGTAGGCGTAGCCTGCATCACCGGTGTTGCGTTGGTGCGCGACGATGAAGGCGTGGGCGCCGATGCTGTATTTGGCCGCCAGGCTCCAGATCGTGTTCTTGTCGTCCTGGCCATCGCCGCCGAACGCCAGCGCGGCCTCGGAGCCGTCGTCGTATTTGGTGCGGTAGGCATTGAAGTCGAAGTTCAGCGCCTGCTCGTCGCTGAACGGGATGTTGTAGTTCAGGTTGGCGTAGTACTTCCTGAACATGTCCTCCACGTCGGAGTGGTACAGCGCCATGCTGAAATCGTCGGTGAAAGCGTAACTGCCGCCGACCACGTCGATGCTCTTCAGGTGGTTGGGGTCGCGCGCCGGGTCGCCCATGGGGCTGTCGCCGGTGAAGTGGCCCGCGTTTAACTCCAGACCCGTGATTTCCTTGCTGGTGAGCAGCGTGCCGGTGAAGGCCTGAGGTAGCAGGCGGCTGTCGTCATGGGCCAGCACGGGCAGGTTGGGGAACTGGTTGCCGTATTTCAGCACGGTGTTGGACGCGCGCAGCTTGAGCACGCCACCAGCTTCAGAGAGGTCATCGACCGGGTGACCGTCGCTGTCGGTGTCGAAGAAGGCGGTGTAATTGCGCCCACGGCCGCTGTCCAGCTTCACGCCGAGCAAGCCGTAGGCGTCGACGCCGAAACCAATGGTGCCCTGAGTGAAGCCTGACTCGAAGGTGCCGATGAAGCCCTGGCCCCAGACCTTGGCGTCGGCGGCGCCGTCCTTGAAATCACGGTTGAAGTAGGCGTTGCGCAGCAGCAGGGT
>NZ_SSOH01000088.1:0-21200 GCF_029873155.1 Pseudomonas sp. BN515
CCGCGCCGGTGATCGAACCGCCGCAGTCCAGCATCATCGACGACGTGCTGGCTAACCCGATGCTTCTGCTGATGGCAGGCGGTAGCGCCCTGGTAGCCCTGCTGGTGCTGCTGATGGTTCTGTCGCGCCGCAACGCGCTGAAAGAGGCCGAGCTGCAGAACAACCTGGCCGCACAGGATGACGAGAACACCTTCGACAGTGATCTCGACCTGAAGGACGACAGCTTCGATGCGTTCTCCAACTCTGAACTGGATGACGCCGTGGCCGACGAGCCTGAAGTCGCTCCGGCCCGTACCGAGGAGCGCGTCACCTCGCAGACTGGCGACGTGATCAGCGAGGCCGACATCTACATCGCCTACGGCCGCTTCAACCAGGCTGCCGAACTGCTGCAGGGCGCTATCAACGAGGAGCCCCATCGCAGCGACCTCCGCCTGAAACTGATGGAAGTCCACGCCGAACTGGGTGATCGCGAAGGCTTCGCGCGCCAGGAGAGCGAGCTCCGTGAAATCGGCGGTGCTGGCAACGACATCGAGCAACTGAAAGGCAAGTACCCGGCCATGGCGGCTGTCGCCGTTGTCGCAACTGCTGCAGCAAGCGTGGCGGCGGCCGATGACCTCGACAGCTTCAGTCTTGACGACCTGACCCTGGACGATGCACCGGCCAATGCTCCGGCGGCTACCGGCTCGGACCTGGATGACGCGTTCGACCTGAGCCTGGACGACCTGGGTTCCGACCTGGATCTGGACCTGGTGGAAGAGAAGCCGGCTACCATTCAGCCCGCGGCTGCACCGGTCAATGAACTGAGCCTGGATGACCTGGAATTCGATGCGCCGGTCGCACCAGCCAAGGCCGAATCCGATCTGGATTTCGATCTGGACATCGGTGGTGGCGACCAACTGCTGACTGGCGATGAGAGCCTCGAGCTCAGTGACGATCTGGCCGATTTCAGCCTCGATCTGGAGCCGGCTGCTCAGCCTGCGATCGCTGAGGAAGACGACTTCCTGCTGAGCCTGGACAGCGAGCTCGACGCGCCCCTGGCAGTCGAAGCGGCTGCTCCGGCTGTGGAAGAGGCCAGCGCTGGCCTGCTCGACCTGCCGGCCGATTTCGATCTGTCGCTGCCCGATGAGCCGGTTGCCGAGTCGGTGGCCGACAACGATAGCTTTGCCGCCCAACTGGACGAAGTGACTGCCGAACTGGACCAGCTCTCCGACAGCCTGCAGAAGGCGCCGGAGTCCGACCCGGTTGCCGTGCTGGAAGACGAGACTTCGGACCTGGGCCTGGGGCTGGACGAGGAAGACGACTTCGACTTCCTTTCCGGCACCGATGAAACCGCGACCAAGCTGGATCTGGCTCGCGCCTATATCGACATGGGTGACACCGAAGGTGCTCGCGACATCCTCGACGAGGTCATGTCCGAAGGTAATGACACCCAACAACAGGAAGCGCGCGAACTGATCGCACGACTCAGCTGATAGATGACAGAAGCAGTACCCGCAGCGGCAGCCGATTCGGCTGCCGTTGGCATTTACAGAATCGCCCTCGGTGTCGAATACAAGGGCTCGCGTTATCGTGGCTTCCAGCGTCAGATCGATGGAGTTCCATCTATCCAGGGCACGCTGGAGAAAGCCCTTTGCCGTGTGGCGGGTGGTGCACCCGTGACACTTTCCTGTGCCGGACGCACCGATGCCATGGTGCACGCCAGTGGCCAGGTCGTGCACTTCGATACGCCCGTTTCGCGGTCGGCGCTCTCCTGGGTGATGGGTGCTAATGCGAACCTGCCGCCGGATATCAGCGTTACCTGGGCCAGGGAGATGCCGAAGCACTTCGATGCCCGCTTCAGCGCCATGGCCCGACGCTATCGCTATGTGATCTACAACGACGAAATTCGTCCGGCGCACATGGCAGAAGAAGTGACCTGGAACCACCGTCCCCTGGATGCCCAGCGCATGCGCGAGGCTGCGCGCTGTCTGGTGGGAACCCACGATTTCAGTGCGTTTCGCGCGAGACAGTGCCAGGCGAAGTCGCCCATCAAGACAGTGCATCACCTTGAGTTGATCGAACTCGGTCGCATGATCGTGCTCGATATCCGCGCCAATGCGTTCCTTCACCACATGGTGCGCAATATCGCCGGTGTACTGATGACCATTGGGGCTGGCGAGCAGCCGGTCGAGTGGGCGAAGCAGGTCCTGGAGGGTCGCATCCGCCGTGAAGGCGGGGTAACGGCGCACCCTTATGGGCTCTACCTGGTCCGCGTCGAGTATCCGGAAGAGTTCGACCTTCCTGAGCGTTACCTGGGGCCGCACTTCCTTTCCGGTTTGCCGGATGTGGTGGGCTGACGCTGCCTCGGGCCTTTGCTAACATCCCAGGTCTTTAGCCTTCAGGTGCCTGCATCTTGTCAGCCGTTCGCATCAAAATTTGCGGTATCACCCGAATCGAGGACGCCCTGGCCGCCATCGCCGCCGGGGCGGATGCCATAGGTTTTGTGTTCTACGCCAAGAGCCCGCGAGCGGTCACGCCAGCCCAGGCGCGAGCCATCATCGCCGCGCTGCCGCCTTTCGTGACCACTGTCGGACTCTTCGTCGACATGCCCCGCGCCGAATTGGCCCGATTGCTGACCGAAGTTCCGCTGGACCTGCTGCAGTTCCACGGCGATGAAGGCCCGGAAGACTGTGCAGGTTACGGCCGTCCCTACATCAAGGCGTTGCGGGTCAAGCCGGGTGACGACGTCGCCGCGGCGATTTCGCGCTACCCCGCAGCCTCTGGAATCCTCCTTGACACCTATGTTCCGGGCACCCCCGGTGGCACGGGCGAGGCCTTCGACTGGAGCCTGGTGCCCCGGGATGCGGCAAAGCCGCTGATCCTGGCGGGCGGGCTGACCCCGGAGAACGTCAGTGACGCGGTACGCCAGGTGCGCCCCTACGCCGTGGATGTAAGCGGTGGCGTCGAGGCCAGCAAGGGCATCAAGGATGCCGCGAAGATTCAAGCCTTCATCCAACAGGCACGCGGCTGAAATGCGGATCGCGGAAACTTTCGTGTGTTCGGTTGCTGGCGCGTCTCCTGCATATGTGACGGACGGCGTTTCGCTGCCGTCCATAAGCGAGTTGCCCACGCAGGCGAAGCCTGCCGGGTCGCGTGGCAAGGCTGCGTCGATCGGGCCTGTTTTTTACGAGGGCGATGGCAAGGCCGTCGCCAGGGTGATTCCCGGACACATCGTCAGGGCCGGGATCGCAACCATGAATTCGCTCAAGGACATGCGCGGGGCTATGAACCGCTAGCGCGTGTTCGGGCCTGAAAGCTGTGGAGAACTAGAGCATGAGCAACTGGCTGGTAGACAAGCTGATCCCTTCGATCATGCGTTCCGAGGTGAAGAAGAGCTCGGTCCCGGAAGGCCTCTGGCACAAGTGCCCGTCCTGCGACGCGGTGCTGTACAAGCCCGAGCTGGAAAAGACGCTGGACGTCTGCCCGAAATGCAACCACCACATGCGCATCGGTGCACGCACCCGTCTGGATATCTTCCTGGATCCGGAAGGCCGCGAAGAGCTCGGCGCCGACCTGGAGCCGGTGGATCGCCTGAAGTTCCGCGACAGCAAGAAGTACAAGGACCGCCTGGCGGCCGCGCAGAAGGACACCGGTGAGAAGGATGCCCTGATCGCCATGCGTGGCACCCTGCACAAGATGCCGATCGTGGCCTGCGCCTTCGAATTCTCCTTCATGGGCGGTTCCATGGGTGCCATCGTCGGCGAGCGCTTCGTGCGTGCCGCGAACGTCGCCCTGGAGCAGCGCTGCCCGCTGGTGTGCTTCTCCGCGTCCGGCGGTGCCCGCATGCAGGAAGCCCTGATCTCCCTGATGCAGATGGCCAAGACCTCCGCTGCCCTGGCTCGCCTGCGCGAAGAGGGTATCCCGTTCATCTCCGTGCTGACCGACCCGGTCTACGGCGGCGTTTCCGCCAGCCTGGCGATGCTCGGCGACGTGATCGTCGGCGAGCCGCGTGCGCTGATCGGCTTCGCCGGTCCGCGCGTGATCGAGCAGACCGTGCGCGAAAAACTGCCGGAAGGCTTCCAGCGCAGCGAATTCCTGCTGGAGCACGGCGCCATCGACATGATCATTCCCCGCGCGGAACTGCGTGAGCGCCTCGGTCGGCTGCTGGCGCAGATGACGCGTCTTCCTTCCCCGGCTATCGCATGACCCAGAGAACCCTTGCTGACTGGCTTTCCTACCTTGAACAGCTCCACCCCACGGCTATCGACATGGGGCTGGAGCGCAGCCGCGAAGTTGCCAGCCGGCTCGGCCTGAGCCGACCGGCACCGAAGGTGATCACGGTCACCGGCACCAACGGCAAGGGTTCCACCTGTGCTTTCCTGGCCGCGCTGTTGCGCGCCCAGGGGCTCAAGGTCGGCGTGTACAGCTCGCCGCACCTGCTGCGTTACAACGAGCGTGTCCAGTTGAATGGCCAGGAGGCCAGCGACCAGGCGCTCTGCGACGCCTTTTCCGCTGTCGAGGCGGCGCGCGGCGAAATCTCCCTCACCTATTTCGAAATGGGCACCCTGGCGGCCTTCTGGCTGTTCCAGCATGCCGCCCTGGATGCCGTGGTGCTGGAAGTGGGTCTGGGCGGTCGCCTGGATGCGGTGAACCTGGTGGATGCCGACCTGGCGCTGGTGACCAGCATTGGACTGGATCACGCCGACTGGCTGGGCGATACCCGGGAAAGTGTCGCCTTCGAGAAGGCTGGCATCTTCCGCGCTGGCAAGCCTGCCCTGTGTGGCGACCTTGACCCGCCGCAGCCGTTGCTGGAGCAAGCGAACGCTCTGTCCGCACCCTTGTTCCTCCGCGGCCGCGACTTCGACCTGGCGCAAGGCGAGGCGAACTGGCACTGGCGCGGTGTGAGCGCTTCCGGCCAGGTGCTGGAATTGCACGACCTGCCCTTGCTCGACCTGCCCATGGAAAACGCCGCACTGGCGCTTCAGGCCTATGCGCTGCTGGGCATGCCTTGGCAACCGGATGCCTTGCAAGCTGCTCTCCTGGGTACCCGGGTCACCGGGCGTTTGGATCGCCGCCATATTGATTGGCGCGGCAAGCGGGTTTCCCTGCTGCTGGATGTCGGGCACAACCCCCATGCGGCTGAATACCTGGCCGCGCGCCTGGCCGCCCGACCTGTTGCTGGTCGCCGATTGGCCGTGTTCGGCCTGCTTGCCGACAAGGATCTCCCCGGGGTTCTTCGCCCTCTGCAAGGCTGCCTGGCCAACTGGGCGGTGGCACCGTTGCCGACGCCGCGCACTCGCTCCGCGTCCGAGTTGCAGGCGGCATTGACGAACCTTCATGCAAGCGTCAGTGTCCACCAAAATATCGCCGCAGCACTCGACGCGCAGTGCGAGCAGGCGACACCGGACGACGAGATCCTGGTGTTCGGATCGTTCTACAGTGTGGCTGAGGCGCTGAGCTGGCTGGAAAGCTTCGCAACGGGGGAGTAGGGGAAATGGCTGTATTGGACAAGGGACTCAAGCAACGAATCGTCGGCGCGCTCGTGCTGGTGGCGCTGGCAGTGATCTTCCTGCCGATGCTGTTCAGTCGCGAGGATGAGCTGCGCCAGGTCGTGGTTGAGGCTCCGCCGATGCCGAAAGCGCCGGAAATGCCGCCGGTCGAGCTCGAGCAGGTCCAGGTGCCGGAGCCCCAGGCACTGCCCCAGGAACCCGTGCCGCCACTGGAACCCGCTGGAGATGCGCTGGCGTCCAATGAGCCGCCGGTCGAGCAGTCTGCTCCTGCTCCTGCTGCTCCTGCCCAGCCCGCTGCGCCAGCGGTTCCAGTACCCGCTCCGGCACAACCGCAGCCCCAGGTACAGGCCAAGGCGCCTGCACCGGCTCCAGCCGCCCCCGTGGCTGAGGTGAAGGCTGAAGAGAAGCGCCTGGACGTCAACGGACTACCGGTCAGTTGGTCGATCCAGCTTGCTAGCTTGTCCAGTCGCGCCAGTGCCGAAAACCTGCAGAAGAACCTGCGGACCCAGGGCTACAACGCCTATATCCGCAGCGTCGAAGGCATGAACCGCGTCTTCGTCGGACCGCTCATTGAGCGGGCTGAGGCCAATCGTCTGCGTGACCAACTGGCCCGCCAGCAGAAGCTGAACGGCTTCATCGTTCGTTTCCAGCCGGAAAAGGGCTGATAGAGCGGGATAATCGAGCCCTTTCGGTTCCGCGGGTTACCGGAGTCAAAGGGCTCTGCTAAAATGCAGCGCCTTTTCAGTTTGTGGGCTGCATCGTGGCATTCACCTGGGTCGATTGGACGATCATCGCCATCATCGCCGTTTCCAGTCTGGTCAGTTTGAGTCGGGGTTTCGTCAAGGAAGCTCTCTCGCTGCTGACGTGGATAGTCGCAGGTGTAGTGGCCTGGACTTTCGGCGGCGCCCTGTCGCTGCACCTCACCGAATTCATCGAAATGCCTTCGGCGCGCATCATCGCCGCATGCGCCATCCTTTTCGTCGCCACCCTCCTGGTTGGCGCCTTGATCAATTTCCTGATCGGCGAGCTAGTCAGGGTCACCGGCATGGACGGCACCGACCGCGTACTGGGCATGGCCTTTGGCGCCGCCCGTGGTGCGCTGCTGGTCGTGCTGCTGGTCGGCCTGCTCAGCCTGGCGCCGGTGCAACAAGATCCCTGGTGGCAGCAATCCACGCTGTTGCCGCATTTTCTAATGGTCGCCGATTGGTCGAAGAACCTCATTCTGGGCTTTACCAGTCAGTGGCTCGCGAGCGGCATCAGCTCACCCAGCTGATGCGTCGCACCCGAAAGCATGCCCATCCATGCCCAACCGGCCTGGACGGGTACTTGATTAGCCTGAACTACTAGCAGGGGTTGCGTCACATGTGTGGCATCGTCGGTATCGTCGGTAAGTCGAACGTCAATCAGGCGCTGTATGACGCGCTTACCGTCCTTCAGCATCGCGGCCAGGACGCTGCCGGTATTGTGACCAGCCATGATGGCCGGCTCTTCCTGCGCAAGGACAATGGCCTGGTGCGTGACGTCTTCCAGCAGCGCCACATGCAGCGCCTGGTCGGCAGCATGGGCATCGGCCATGTGCGCTATCCCACCGCCGGCTCTTCCAGCTCCGCCGAAGCTCAGCCGTTCTACGTGAACTCGCCCTACGGCATCACCCTGGCGCACAACGGCAACCTGACCAACGTCGAGCAGTTGGCCAAGGAAATCTACGAATCCGACCTGCGCCACGTGAACACCAACTCCGACTCGGAAGTGCTGCTCAACGTGTTCGCCCACGAGCTGGCCCACCGCGGCAAGCTGCAGCCCACCGAGGAAGACGTGTTCGCCGCCGTTTCCGGTGTGCACGCACGCTGCAAGGGCGGTTACGCCGTGGTGGCGATGATCACCGGCTACGGCATCGTCGGCTTCCGTGATCCCCACGCCATCCGCCCGATCGTCTTCGGCCAGCGCCACACCGACGAAGGCGTCGAGTACATGATTGCCTCCGAGAGCGTCGCCCTGGACGTGCTCGGCTTCACCCTGATCCGCGACCTGGCCCCGGGCGAAGCGGTTTACATCACCGAGGAAGGCAAGCTGTTCACCCGCCAGTGCGCGGCTGATCCGCAGTACTCCCCCTGCATCTTCGAGCATGTCTACCTGGCGCGCCCGGATTCCATCATGGACGGCATTTCCGTCTACAAGGCGCGTCTGCGCATGGGCGAGAAGCTGGCCGAGAAGATCCAGCGCGAGCGTCCTGACCACGACATCGACGTGGTGATCCCGATTCCGGATACCAGCCGTACCGCAGCCCTGGAACTGGCCAACCACCTGGGCGTGAAGTTCCGCGAAGGCTTCGTGAAGAACCGCTACATCGGCCGTACCTTCATCATGCCGGGCCAGGCTGCGCGCAAGAAGTCGGTACGCCAGAAGCTCAACGCCATCGAGCTGGAATTCCGCGGCAAGAACGTGATGCTGGTGGACGACTCCATCGTGCGCGGCACCACCTGCAAGCAGATCATCCAGATGGCCCGTGAAGCCGGCGCCAAGAATGTCTACTTCTGCTCGGCCGCTCCGGCGGTGCGCTACCCGAACGTCTACGGCATCGACATGCCCAGCGCCCATGAGCTGATCGCCCACAACCGCTCCACTGAAGAGGTGGCTGAGCTGATCGGTGCCGACTGGCTGGTTTACCAGGACCTGCCGGACCTGATCGACGCAGTAGGTGGCGGTAAGGTGAAGATCGACCATTTCGACTGCGCCGTATTCGATGGCAAGTACATCACCGGCGATGTCGACGAGCAGTACCTGAACAAGATCGAGCAGGCGCGTAACGACGCCTCCAAAGCCAAGGCCCACGCGGTCAGCGCCATCATCGATCTGTACAACAACTGATCTGCAGGCCGTAGTCTCGCGCCACAGATCGATAGCCCGGATTCCATCCGGGCTACGTTTTTTTGAAGAGGTGGGAACATGACGAAGGAATGGGAAGCCGGAAGGCTGGACAGTGACCTGGAAGGCGCGGCCTTCGAAACCCTGGCCGTGCGTGCAGGCCAGCGTCGTACGCCCGAGGGTGAACACGGCGAGGCCATGTTCCTCACCTCGAGCTACGTGTTCCGCACCGCCGCCGATGCCGCGGCGCGCTTTGCCGGCGAAGTGCCGGGCAACGTCTATTCGCGCTACACCAACCCGACCGTACGTACCTTCGAAGAGCGCATCGCTGCACTGGAAGGGGCCGAGCAGGCCGTGGCCACCGCGTCCGGCATGTCCGCCATCCTCGCCATCGCCATGAGCCTGTGCAGTGGTGGCGACCACGTGCTGGTGTCCCGCAGCGTGTTCGGCTCCACCATCAGCCTGTTCGAGAAGTACCTCAAGCGCTTCGGCATCGAGGTCGACTACCCGGCCCTGTCCGATCTGGACGGCTGGAAAGCGGCGATCAAGCCGAATACCAAACTGCTGTTCGTCGAGTCGCCGTCCAACCCCCTGGCGGAGCTGGTCGACATTCCCGCCCTGGCCGACATCGCCCACGAGAAGGGCGCGTTGCTGGTGGTGGACAACTGCTTCTGTACCCCGGCCCTGCAACAGCCGCTGAAACTGGGCGCCGACATCGTCATGCACTCGGCCACCAAGTACATCGACGGCCAGGGCCGTACCATGGGTGGCGTGGTCGCTGGCCGTGCCGAGCACATGAAGGAAGTCGTGGGATTCCTGCGTACTGCGGGCCCGACCCTCAGCCCCTTCAACGCCTGGGTGATGATCAAGGGCCTGGAAACGCTGCGTGTGCGCATGCAGGCCCACTGCGCCAGCGCTCTCGAAATCGCCCGGTGGCTGGAGCAGCAGCCCGGTGTCGAGCGCGTCTACTACGCCGGGCTGGAAAGCCATCCGCAGCATGAATTGGCCAAGCGCCAGCAGAAGGGCTTCGGCGCGGTTGTCAGCTTTGAGGTCAAGGGCGGCAAGGAAGCGGCTTGGCGCTTCATCGATGCGACCCGGATGATCTCCATCACCACCAACCTGGGTGACACCAAGACCACCATCGCCCATCCGGCGACGACCTCCCACGGCCGTCTGTCGCCGCAGGAGCGTGCCAATGCGGGCATCAGCGACAGCCTGGTCCGCCTGGCCATTGGCCTGGAAGACGTGGGCGACCTCAAGGCCGACCTGGAGCTTGGGCTCGCTGCACTGTGATCGACTGGAGCCTGCAGGCGGCCGCGCCGAACAACGGCAAGGTCGCCCTGGTTACTGGTGCCGCACGTGGTATCGGCCTGGGAGTGGCGGCCTGGCTGATTGCCGAAGGCTGGCAGGTGGTACTGGCTGATATCGACCGCGCCCGTGGCTCCAAAGTGGCCAAGGCGCTGGGCGAGAATGCCTGGTTCGTCGCCATGGATGTGGCCCATGAAAGCCAAGTGGCGGTAGGGGTGGCCGAGGTGCTTGGGCAGTTCGGTCGTCTCGATGCGCTGGTCAGCAATGCCGCCATCGCCGAACCGCACAATCCGCCGCTGGAAAGCCTGGAACTGGCTCGCTGGAACCGCGTGCTCGCGGTCAACCTGACGGGCACCATGCTGCTCGCCAAGCACTGCGCACCCTATCTGCGGGCCCACCAGGGTGCCATCGTCACCATCGCCTCCACCCGTGCCCACCAGTCCGAGCGCGATTGCGAGGCTTATGCCGCCAGCAAGGGTGGACTGCTGGCCCTGACCCACGCACTGGCCATGAGCCTGGCGCCGGAGATCCGGGTCAACGCCGTGACGCCTGGCTGGATCGATGCCCGCGACCCGTCCGCCCGTAAAGACGCACCGCTGACCGAGCTGGACCACGACCAGCATCCGCTGGGGCGCGTGGGGCTGGTAGAAGACGTGGCCGCCCAGGTGGCTTGGCTGCTGTCGGACAACGCCAGCTTCGTCACCGGCCAGGAGTTCATGGTCGACGGCGGCATGACCCGCAAGATGATCTATCTCGACTGAGTGCCAGTCGGGGGAGGGAAGGGCGGCGGCACCGGTAGGTGCGCCGCCCTTTTTTCTGGAAGATTCGAATTGCCGCTCGCGGGGCCGGCGAGGGCGTGCCCACTCAGGGTTTGCGCAGGTCGATCGCCGGAGTCTTCTTGCCGTCGAACAGCTCCACCGGCTCGCGCGGCAGGATGGCCGGGCGGCCTTCCGTGTCGTGCTCGCCGACGATGCGGATGTCGTCGTACTTCTTCCCGGACAGGGCCGCGAGGCCGGCGCGGTCCCGTACTACGGTGGGCCGCAGGAAGACCATCAGGTTGCGCTTCACATGGGAGTCCTTGGTGGAGCGGAACAAGCGGCCGAGGATGGGGATGTCGCCCAGCAGTGGCACCTTGGAGTCGGTCTGGGTGATGTCGTCCTGGATCAGGCCGCCCAGTACGATCACCTGGCCGTCTTCGGCGAGGATCGTGCTCTTGATCGCGCGCTTGTTGGTGATCAGGTCGACCGCCTGGGCAGTGAGGGAGGCAGTTGGCGCAATGGAGGAGATTTCCTGCTCGATCTCCAGGCGCAGCGTCGCGCCTTCGTTGATGTGCGGAGTCACCTTCAGGGTCACGCCGATGTCCTGGCGTTCGATGGTGGTGAAGGGGTTATTGGCGCCGGACGCGTCGGTGGTGAACGTGCCGGTCTGGAAGGGCACGTTCTGGCCCACGAGGATCTCCGCCTTCTGGTTGTCCAGGGTCAGCAGGCTCGGGGTGGAGAGCAGGTTGCTCTTGTTGTTCGCCGAGAGCGCGGTGATCAGCGCGGCGAAATGGTCAGTACCGATGCCGATGATGGCGCCGTCCGGCAGGGTGTCGGGAATTTCGTCGTCGCGGATGGCGTTGAGCACGGTGCCGACAGACAGCCCGGTATTGCCGAAGTTGACTCCGCCCAGGCCGCCGGTGTCGCCGCGGGCGTCCACCGCCCACTGCACGCCGAGGGCTTCGGTGATGTCACCGGAAATCTCCACGATGGCCGCTTCCACCATCACCTGGGCGCGCGGCACGTCGAGCTGGCGGACGATATCTTCCATGGCGGCGACCACATCCGGCTCGGCCAGCATCACCAGGGCGTTCAGGCTTTCGTCGGCGCGGATCAGAATGTTCTGCGGCTTGCCGCCGCTCGCAGGAGCGCCGCCTTCGGCACTGCCTTCCCCGTTCTTCAAACCCTCGGAAATCTCGCCCAAGGTTTCGGCCAGGCTCTTGGCATCGTTGTGGCGCAGGCGGATCACGCGGGTATTCGCCGAGCGCGAGGTCGGCGTGTCCAGGGATTGCGCCAGGGCCGCCAGTTTCGCCCGGGCCGACGGTGGGCCGAGGATGATCAGGCGGTTGGTGCGGCCATCGGCGATCACCTGGGTGCCGGAAGTGCCCTTGGACTGGCCGCGGTTCAGCGAGGCGTTGAGCACCTCGGCGGCGTCCATCACCCAGGCGTACTTGAGGTTTAGGACGGTGTAGTCGTGGTCACCCTTCTGGTCGAGCTGGCGCATCAGGTCTTCGATGCGGGCGATGTTGGCGGCGCGGTCGCTGATGATCAGGGCGTTGGTCGAGGTCACCGCGGCAAGGTGGCCGTACTGGGGGACCAGCGGTCGAATCAGCGGGATGAGTTCCGTCACCGGGGTGTGTTGCACCTGGATCACGCGGGTTTCCAGGCTTTCGGCGCCAGGACGGGTGCTGTCGGCTTCGGCCTTGGCTTCGGCGTTGGGAATGATCCGCGCCTGGCCGTCCTGGGCGACCACGGTGAAGCCGTGAGTGGCCATCACCGAGAGGAACAGCTGATAGACCTCGTTGATCCCCAGAGGCGTTTTCGACACCACGCTGACCTGGCCTTTTACCCGCGGGTCGACGATGAAAGTCTCGCCGGTGATGTCGGCGATCTGGTCGATGAATTCGCGGATGTCGGCGTCCTTGAGGTTGATGGTCCAGGCGTCCTGCTGTTGCTGCGAGCTGTCCGGCGCGGTGGTTGGCTGGGCGGCGAGCAGGGGCAGGGGCGCGGCCAGCATCCCGGCGGCGATCAGGGCGAGCGTGAGGCGCGAGAAAGTCGGGGTCATCGTGTCATTCGCTATCCTGGGGCGGTTCGGCGGAAGGTTCGGAGGCGGTGTTCTCCGGGTCTTCCATCTGTTGGCGCAGTTTCTCCATGCGCTCGCGCAATTCGGCGGCGTTGTCTTCCTGCAGGCCGTTGAGTTCGTCGATCACCGTGGCGGACGAATCGTCCGGGCTGGCACCGACGGCGGTGAAGCGTGAGCGTGGTTCGGGGAAGCTGAGACTTTCCAGGCGCCCGTTGCGTTCGATTTCGACATGGGTTCGATAGACCGTGTGCAGCTTGACGCCACTGGTGATCTCGTCGCCGGCGGTGAAGCGGCGCGGTTTGCCGCCTTCGAACTGGATGATGGCCGTGGACTTGTCCGGCCCCTCATGGACGAAGCTGCCGAGCAGGGTCAGGCGCAGGTTGGTGGTGGGCGGCGGGCCGCTTGGCTGGGCTTTCGGGGCGGGACCGAACAAAGGCTCGAGGTTCTGCAGGGGCTGGGCGGTGGCCAG
The DNA here is from genome assembly GCF_029873155.1 of Pseudomonas sp. BN515. Taxonomy (NCBI): domain Bacteria; kingdom Pseudomonadati; phylum Pseudomonadota; class Gammaproteobacteria; order Pseudomonadales; family Pseudomonadaceae; genus Pseudomonas; species Pseudomonas sp. BN515. The sequence goes on from NZ_SSOH01000088.1 coordinate 12,973, forward strand.
TTGCGTGCCCTGTTGCGCCGGCGCGCGGGCGGGAGCCTGGACCACGCGCAACCATTCCCGGGTCTGCCAGGCGAAGCTGGCACCCATGGCCAGGACCAGCAATGCACCGACGAGGGCTGGCGCATGGCGTTGCAGCCAGTGTGCGGAATCCGGGGCTTGCAAGTGGGTCCAACTCCTAAGGCTGTATCGTTCTTCTGATTTTATGTTTTGGCAGAACTGCTTTGATCATAGCAGCGCCTTCAAGGGCAATGCTCGGCCGTACAGATGATGTTGCGACGCGGTCGCTGTGCTAAAGATATCTGTGAATTTTTACGGCTTTAGGTGGCTTTGTTCACACGAATCATAAGAATCGGACAGCAGCGGCGCACAATCGTCAGATTGCGCTGCAATACTTTCTTTTGGACCTCTCTGAAACAGGCGCCCACGGATGAACCCACCACTCGCTGAAGCCCCGCTGCGGCGGCTCCCATTCGGCTTTGCCAAGCGGCACGGCGTGCTGTTGCTGGATGGAGTGGAGCCTTGCCTTGCCCATCGTCCCGGCGTCGAGCTGGTGGCCCTGGCCGAAGCGCGGCGTTTCGCCGGGCGCAGCCTGCCGTTGAAACCCCTTAGCGGCGATGCCTTCGAGCAGGCCCTGGCCCTGGCCTACCAGCATGATTCCTCCGCTGCCATGCAGCTGGCGGAGGACCTGGGCGGCAGCCTGGACCTCGCTGCCCTGGCCGAACAGATTCCGGAAACCGAGGACTTGCTGGAGCAGGAGGACGACGCGCCGATCATCCGCCTGATCAACGCTATCCTCGGTGAGGCGATCAAGGAGAACGCCTCGGACATCCACCTGGAAACCTTCGAGAAGCGCCTGGTAGTGCGTTTCCGCGTCGACGGCATTCTCCGCGAGGTGCTGGAGCCCAAACGCGAACTGGCGGCCTTGCTGGTCTCGCGGATCAAGGTGATGGCGCGGCTGGATATCGCCGAGAAGCGCATTCCCCAGGACGGTCGTATTTCCCTGCGGGTGGCCGGACGTGAAGTGGACATCCGCGTATCCACACTGCCGTCGGCCAATGGCGAGCGCGTGGTGCTGCGTCTGCTGGACAAGCAGGCCGGACGCCTGACCCTGCAGCACCTGGGCATGAACGAGCGTGATCGCGACCAACTGGAAGACACGGTTCGTCGCCCCCACGGCATCCTGCTGGTCACCGGCCCCACCGGCTCGGGCAAGACCACCACCCTGTACGCCAGCCTGGTCACCCTCAACGACCGCACACGCAATATCCTCACCGTCGAAGACCCGATCGAGTACCACATCGAGGGCATCGGCCAGACCCAGGTCAACCCCAAGGTGGACATGACCTTCGCCCGTGGCCTGCGCGCCATCCTTCGCCAGGACCCGGACGTGGTGATGGTGGGCGAAATCCGCGACCAGGAAACCGCCGAGATCGCCGTGCAAGCCTCGCTGACCGGCCACCTGGTGCTTTCCACCCTGCACACCAACAGTGCCATCGGCGCCATCACCCGCCTGGTGGACATGGGCGTCGAGCCCTTCCTGCTGTCCTCGTCCCTGTTGGGCGTGCTGGCCCAGCGCCTGGTGCGGGTGCTCTGCCCCCATTGCAAAGAGGCCTATCAGCCGGACGCCGCCGAATGCCAATTGCTCAACGTGGAGGTGGACAGCGCGCCGCTCCTGCATCGCGCTCGCGGATGCGCCGAATGCCACCAACAGGGCTATCGCGGGCGGACCGGTATCTACGAACTGGTGGTGTTCGACGATCACATGCGCAGCCTGATCCACAGCGTCGCCTCCGAGCAGGAAATGATCCGCCACGCGCGGCAATCCAGCCTGAGCATCCGCGAGGACGGCCGGCGCAAGGTGTTGGAGGGCATCACCACGGTGGAAGAAGTGCTGCGAGTCACCCAGGAAGAGTAAATGGCCGCATTCGAATACCTCGCACTCGACGCCAAGGGCCGCCAGCAGAAGGGTGTGCTAGAGGCGGACAGCGCCCGCCAGGTACGCCAGCTGTTGCGCGAGCGCCAACTGGCACCGCTGGAAGTGCGCGCCACCCGCGTTCGCGAGCAGGCCGAGCGGGGCCGCTTCAGCCTGGCGCGGGGCCTGTCCGCCCGTGACCTGGCCCTGGTGACGCGGCAGCTCGCGACCCTGGTACAGGCGGCGCTGCCCATCGAAGAGGCGCTGCGGGCGGCGGCTGCACAGTCCGGCAGTTCACGCATCCAGTCGATGCTGCTGGCGGTGCGTGCGCGGGTACTGGAAGGCCACAGCCTGGCCAGCAGCCTGCGGGAGTTCCCCTCGGCCTTCCCCGAGCTCTATCGCGCCACGGTGGCGGCCGGTGAGCACGCCGGTCACCTGGGGCCGGTGCTGGAGCAACTGGCCGATTACACCGAGCAACGCCAGCAGTCGCGCCAGAAGATCCAGCTGGCGCTGCTCTACCCGGTGATCCTGATGTGCGCGTCGCTGGCGATCGTCGCCTTCCTGCTGGGTTTCGTCGTGCCTGACGTGGTCAAGGTTTTCATCGACTCGGGGCAGACCCTGCCTCTGCTCACCCGCGGCCTGATCGCCCTCAGCGATCTGGTCAAGCACTGGGGCTGGCTGATGCTCCTGGTGCTGATTGCGGCATTCGTAGGCGCGCGCTGGGCGTTGCGCGATCCGAACGTGCGTCAGCGCTGGCATGCCGTGATGTTGCGCATTCCACTGGTGGGACGACTGGTGCGTGCCACCGATACCGCGCGCTTCGCCTCCACCCTGGCGATCCTCACCCGCAGCGGCGTGCCGCTGGTGGAGGCCCTTGGCATTGGCGCCGAAGTGATTTCCAACCGGGTTATTCGTGCGCATGTGGTGGTGGCGGCACAGAAGGTCCGTGAAGGCGGCAGCCTGACCCGCGCCCTGGAAGGCAGTGGGCAGTTTCCGCCGATGATGTTGCACATGATCGCCAGTGGCGAGCGCTCCGGCGAACTCGACCAGATGCTCGCCCGCACCGCGCGTAATCAGGAAAACGACCTGGCCGCCAGCATCGCTTTGCTGGTCGGACTTTTCGAACCGTTCATGCTGGTAGTCATGGGGGCGGTGGTGCTGATGATCGTCCTCGCCATCCTGCTGCCTATCCTTTCTCTCAACCAACTCGTGGGGTAATCGCGTGAATCTGCGCCGTAGTCAGTCGGGCTTTACGCTCATCGAAATCATGGTCGTGGTGGTCATCCTCGGCATCCTCGCCGCTCTGGTGGTGCCGCAGGTGATGAATCGTCCCGACCAGGCCAAGGTCACGGTGGCCAAGGGTGACATCAAGGCCATCGGCGCCGCCCTGGACATGTACAAGCTGGACAACTTCGCCTATCCCAGCACCCAGCAGGGCCTGGAGGCCCTGGTGAGCCGGCCGTCCGGCAACCCGCCGGCGAAGAACTGGAACAAGGACGGCTACCTGAAGAAGCTGCCGGTCGACCCGTGGGGCAACCCGTACCAGTACCTGGCGCCGGGCAGCAAAGGCGCTTACGACCTCTATTCGCTGGGGGCCGATGGCAAGGAAGGCGGTAGCGACAACGACGCCGACATTGCCAACTGGGACAACTGATGAGAAGCGGGCGGCAAGGCGGCTCCGGCCGGATGTCCGGCGCCTTGGCGTCCGCGGGTTTCACCCTGATCGAAATCCTGGTGGTGATGGTCGTCATGGCCTGCATGGCCGGCCTGGCGGTGATCAGTGCCGGCGTTGCCGGCCCCACTCGTGAACTCACCAATGAAGCCGATCGCCTTGCGGGGCTGATCGGCGTGCTCGCCGACGAGGCTGTGCTGGATAACCGCGAGTACGGTGTCCGCGTGGAGCGAGACAGTTACCAGGTCTTCTACTACGACGAAACCAGCGCCCGCTGGCAGCCGATGTCCGACGGTGCCCGCCAGTTGCCGGAGTGGGCCGAACTGACCATCGAGCTGGATGGCGAGCCGCTGGTGCTTCCGACCCCGGCCAAGAAAGAGAAGCAGGCCAAGGATGCGAAGAAGGCCCCGCCGGTGCCGCAACTGATCATCCTCTCCAGTGGCGAGATCAGCCCCTTCCGCATGGAAATGGGTGAGCGGCGCAGGGATGGTCTGCGCCTGCAGCTTTCCAGCGATGGATTCCGCCTGCCCCGTGTAGAGGCCCTGGGCGGCAAGGGGCGCGCCGGATGAGAAGCAGTCGCGCGTTCACCCTGATCGAGGTGCTGGTGGCGCTGGCGATTTTCGCGGTGGTTGCCGCCAGCGTCCTGACTGCCAGTGCGCGCAGCCTGCAGATCGCTTCACGCCTGGAAGACAAGACCCTGGCGATGTGGATCGCCGACAACCGCCTGACCGAGCTCCAGTTGCGCGAGACGCCGCCCTCCAACGGCAAGGACAAGGGCGAACTGGATTACGGCGGACGACGCTGGGAGTGGCAAAGCGAAGTCGAAGGCACCAGTGACCCGGCACTGCGTCGGGTCACCCTCTGGGTGGCGCCGCGCCCGACCCGGGGCGCCGGTGTTGGCAAGCTGGAGGACCGGGCCACCGTACGCCTGGTGGGCTTCATCGGGAGCACGCCATGAGGCGCGCAGCGGGTTTCACCTTGCTGGAGCTGCTGATCGCCATCGCCATCTTCGCGCTGCTGGCCATTGGCACCTGGCGCATGCTCGGTGCGGTCCTCGATTCGGACGAAGCGACACGCGTGCAGGAGCAGCAGCTGCGTGAAGTGGTCCGGGCGATTTCCGCTTTCGAGCGGGACATCCGCCAGGTGATTTCCCGCCCCGTTCGCGATGCCTATGGCGAGTCCCGCGCCGCGCTGCTGGGCGAGCAGGAAGGTGACAACGACAGCCTGGAGCTCACCCGCAATGGCTGGCGTAACCCGACCGGCATGCAGCGCTCGCGCTTGCAGAGGGTGCGCTGGCAGCTCTCCGGCGAACGCCTGGAGCGGCGCTACTGGACGGTGCTGGACCAGGCCCAGGACAGCCTGCCGCGCGTCCAGAACGCGCTGGATGGGGTTACCTCCATGAAGTTGCGCTACATGGACGACAGTGGCGACTGGCAGGACAGCTGGCCGCCGGCCGGCCTGCCGGAGGACGAGCGGCTGGATCGCCTGCCGCGCGCCCTGGAACTGACCCTGGAGCACCGCCGCTATGGTGAGCTGCGCCGGGTGCTGCGCCTGGTGGAAACCCCGCCCAGACAGCCGCCGCAGGCCGGGGGCAACCAGCCGGACGGGGAACAGCAGAATCCGCAGAACCCACAGGGCGGCCAGCAGGATGGTCAGCAAAGTGGCCAGCAGGGCGGCAACCAGGAGCAGTCGCAATGAAGCGCCAGGCAGGCGTCGCCTTGCTCACTGTGTTGCTGGTGGTCGCAGTGGTCACGGTCGTCTGCGCCGGCCTGATCGCCCGCACTCAGCTGTCCATCCGTTCCAGTGGCAATGAACTGCACACCCGCCAGGTGGCCCAGTACGCCCTCGGCGGCGAGGCCCTGGCCAAAGCCATCCTCGTGCGTGACCTGCGCCAGGGGGATCCGCGGACACCGGTTGATCACCTGGGCGAGGCCTGGGCGCGGCCTCTCACCACTTTCAAGCTGGATGACGGCGGTTCGCTCAGCGTGCGCATCGAAGATCCGAGCGGTCGCTTCAACCTCAACAGCCTGGTGCGGGACGGCCAGCTCAATGAGCAGGGCATCCGCCAGTTCCGCCGCCTGCTGCTGCGTCTGGGGATCGAGGCGCCCTACACCGAGCGGCTGGTGGACTGGCTTGATCGCGACCAGGAGCCCTACGGCCCCAATGGCGCCGAAGACAACCAGTACCTGCTGCTGCAGCCGCCGTATCGTGCGGCCAATCACGCCATGAGCGATGTGTCCGAGTTGCGCCTAGTGTTAGGCATGACGGAGCTGGACTACCGCAAGCTGCTGCCTTTCGTCACCGCATTGCCGGCCGACGCGTCCCTCAACGTCAACACTGCCAGCGCGCTGGTGCTCTCCACCCTGGCCGACAACCTGGACGCCGACAGCGGCGGATTGCTGATGGCCGCACGGGGCACCACGGGCTTTCGCAGCCTGGATGCCTTCCTCGGCCAGCCGGCGCTGGCCGGGATGGGGCTGGAGGCGCAGGGGCTGGCGGTGGGCAGTCAATATTTCAACGTGATCAGCGAGGTTCGCCTCGCCGGTCGCCGCCAGGTTCTGGTCAGTACCCTGCAGCGCGGTAGCGACGGCAAGGTACGGGTTCTCTCTCGCGATCTCGGGCAGGGCGGATTGCCGCCGGCGCCCGTCAAGGAGCCGCAGTCATGACACAGGCTTGCATCTTCCTCCCGGTGGCCGCCTGCACCCAGCTGGACGCCGAACTGGAAGTGCTGCTCTGGCAAGGAGGCACAGGCCGTCGCCTGCCATTCGCCAGGGCGCTGGAAGAGGTGGCGCCGCCCTGGCGCCTGATCCTGCCGGTGGAGGCGGTGACCTGTTGCGCGGTCCGCCTGCCTACCCAGAAGGGGCGTTGGTTGCGTCAGGCGTTGCCTTTCGCAGTGGAGGAACTGCTCGCCGAGGAAGTGGAAAGCTTCCACCTCGGGCTGGGCGGGACATTGGCAGATGGTCGGCACCGGGTGTTCGCGGTGCGCCGAACCTGGCTGGCGGGCTGGATGGACCTGGCCGGCAAGCTCGGCCCAGCGCCCGCTGCCATCCATGTCGATGCCGACCTGCTGCCGGAACAGGGCACCCAGTTGCTCTGGCTGGAACAGCGCTGGCTGCTGGGCGGTGAAGGTGGCACCCGGCTCGGTTTCGCGGAACTCGACTGGCCCGTCCTGAAGGACGCCTGCGCTGCGCCTCGCAGCGGCCACGCCCCCGCCGCTCGCCAGGTGCTTGACGGCGTTGATGAGTGGCGCGATGAAGACGACACCTATGGCTGGCTGGCGGCGCAGAAGGGCAGTGATCTGGCCCAGGGCGAATTCACCCTGAAGGAAGAACGCCAGCGCTGGTCGCGCTGGAAGCCGCTGCTGGGGCTGGTGGGCTTGTGGCTGGTGCTGCAGTGGGGCTTCAACCTGGTCCAGGCGTGGCAACTGCAGCGTCAGGGCGATACCTATGCGGCTGCCAACGAAGCCCTCTATCGAGAGCTGTTCCCCCAGGACAACAAGCTGGTGAATCTGCGGGCCCAGTTCGATCAGCACCTGGCCGAGGGCTCCGCTTCGGGGCAGGGCCGCCTGCTGACCCTGCTCGGCCAGGCGGCCCAGGCGCTGATCACCGAAGGTGCCCAGGTGCGGGTGCAGCAACTGGATTTCAGTGAGACACGGGGCGACCTCGCGTTGCAGGTACAGGCGCCGGGCTTCGATGCCCTGGAACGCCTGCGCGAGCGCCTGATCGGCAGTGGGCTTTCCGTACAGATGGGCTCGGCCAGCCGCGACGAAAGCGGCGTCAGCGCGCGCCTGGTGATAGGAGGATGAAGATGCTCGATGCAATCAAGGCGCCTTTGCAGACCCAGTGGCAGGCTTCTTCCCTCGCTGTTCGCTGGCGTGCGATGCCGGCCAGGGACCGCACGGCGTTGCTGGGGCTCGGCATTTTCCTCGGCCTGGTCCTGCTCTACCTGTTGCTCTGGTTGCCGGCCGAGCGCCGTCTGGCCAGTGCCCGCGAGCACTTCGAGGCCCAGCGCGGCCTGCATGCCTATCTGCAGCAGCGTGCTCCCGAGGCGCGATCGGTTCAGAGTCAGCCCCAGAGCCAGGTGGACCCGGAGCGGCTGCAGGGGCTGGTGACCGCCACCGCCGCCGAACAGGGGCTGGGCGTCGAGCGTGTCGACAGCGATGCGCCCGGCGCGGTGCAGGTGAACCTGCAGCCGGCGGCGTTTCCCAGCCTCCTGCGTTGGTTCGGCGTACTGGAAGGGCAGGGGGTTCGCATCGATGAAGCCGGACTGGACCGCAATGAAGATGGCCGTGTCACCGCACGGGTATCGCTGAAGGTGGGGAGCTGACTGCGCCCCGACTTCGTGCGTGCGCACTGTCATGGGGCGCATTGCGGCGCCGGGAAAAGGGGCATGAGACGCGCCAAGAGAAAAAATCCATACAGGGTGTTGACTTAGCGAAGCCCTCTGCGTAAATTGCGCGCCTCGCAAGGCGATGGGTGATTAGCTCAGCCGGGAGAGCATCTGCCTTACAAGCAGAGGGTCGGCGGTTCGATCCCGTCATCACCCACCATTCCTTGTGAGATTCGGACGAAAGTCCGGCCGACGCGCAGCGGTAGTTCAGTCGGTTAGAATACCGGCCTGTCACGCCGGGGGTCGCGGGTTCGA
>NZ_SSOH01000088.1:21250-165303 GCF_029873155.1 Pseudomonas sp. BN515
GTTAGAATACCGGCCTGTCACGCCGGGGGTCGCGGGTTCGAGTCCCGTCCGCTGCGCCATATTTCCCATGTTCGAGTTGCTCGGGCATGAGGTGGCAAGGTCCACAGGGCCAGGTCGCCAGACGATGCAAAGGTTTCATCGGACGCAAGTCCAACCGACACGCAGCGGTAGTTCAGTCGGTTAGAATACCGGCCTGTCACGCCGGGGGTCGCGGGTTCGAGTCCCGTCCGCTGCGCCATATAGAGAAGCCCTCAGGTAGCAATACCTGGGGGCTTTTTCTTTTCTCGCTTCCACATTTTTCGATTCTGCTCCGCAGGGGTAATTTTCCGGTCACCTGCAATCGTTACATTCCTGGCACGGGTTTTGTTTCCATGACCTCTGTCGAAACCAGGAGGAGCACGTGATGGACGACTACCAGGAAGAGATTCTCGACTTTCACGCTGGCGAGCAGGACCCGGTAGAACCGGCGGACGACGCCACCGAAATGTGATCAGCCTGCCTGGCGCTGGGCGCGGCGGAACTCGCCTGGAGTGCTGCCGCTCCAGCGCTTGAACGCGCGCTGGAAGGCTTCCGCCGAGGCGAAGCCGAGCAGGTAGGCGATTTCGCCGAAGGCCAGTTCGGTGTCGCGGATGTAGGCCATGGCCAGGTCGCGGCGGGTTTCATTGAGGATGGCACGGTATTGGGTGCCTTCCTCCGCCAGCTTGCGGCGCAAGGTCCAGCTGGGCATCTGCAGGCGCGCCGCCACTTCTTCCAGATCCGGTTCCCGTCCGTGCAGCAGCGGCCCCAGCAACTGGGTGATGCGCTCGCGCAGGCTGCGGGTGCGGGTCAGCTGCAGCAGCTCCCTCTCGCAGATATCCAGCAATTGCCGCCAGGTGCTCGGGCAGTGTTCGCTGCCGCGCAGCGCCAGGGTGTCCTGGGACAGTCGCAGCTGGTTGGCGCTGGCCTCGAACTCCACCGGGCAGCCGAAATGTTCGCTATAGCGCTCGGCGTAGTCAGGTGCCGGGAACTCGATCTCCACCTTCTCGATGCGGATCCCCGCTCCTGCCAGTTGGCTCAGGTGGCTTTGCCAGCCCGCCAATACCGAATCCACGACGAAGCGGTTGTAGGCGTTGTAGGGGCTGATGGAATAGAAGCGCAGCCACGCGCCCTTGGCGTCCTCGTGGAAGCTCGACTGCCCGCGATAGTTACTGGCGTAGAGCAGTTCGTAACGGGCCAGGGCGCGGGCTGCTTCCCGCAGGTTGGGGGCCTGTTCGGCGCAGACGCCCGCGAGCCCGAGCTGGCTGAGGCGGCTGAGGCGGCCCATGGCCAGGCCGAGTGCGGGGTCGCCACAAAGCTGGATGGCGGCATGGCCGAGGCGCATGAAGCGTGGGATCGACAAGCGCCCATGGGGCTCGGCGAAGCGCGCGGCATCCAGACCGAAGCGCTCCAGCAGGTCCGTCGCGCAGTGACCGGCCTGTTCAAGCGCCGCTGCCATGCTGAGTACGGAACTCACGGAGAGGTCGCCCAGCTTCACCCGTTGCGTTTTCACCGGGCACCCAGCCAGGCATTCAGCAGGTGGCTACCCGGCGCCTTGCTGGCCTGCGGGGCGCCGATGGGGGTCAGCACACTGCCGGCCGGTGCATCGTGCAGGGGCCAGAGCCGGCCGCGGAGGAAGAGTGCTTCGCTGGCGCTGGTCTGGCCGTCGCTGAGGGTGACCTCGCTCTGCGGATAGCCCGAAGCCCAACTGCGCGTAATGGTCACCTGGCCGCTGACGGTCTGCAGTTGCTGGCGTGATTCGTTGCGAGTGCTCTCTCGCCAGGGCTGGCTGAAGGGTTCGCCGAGCAGGTCGCCGTCCGGGGAGAAGGCCAGGGCCAGGTTGTAGAGGTCGCCATGGCCGCTGCGCAACTTGCCTTCCTTGAGGTAGGGCGAGGGCAGGAGGATGGAGCCGGCGAGGACGGTGACCCGGTATTCGCCAGCCAGGCGGCTGAACAGCTTCTGGTAATCCCGTGCCATGCGCCGGGCCTTGGCGCGCAGCAGGGCTTCCTCCAGGTCCTGGCCCTGGAGGTACAGGCGGCCCAGCAGGGTCGGGTGACTGAGGGTGAGCAGGCGGCTGCCCTCGGTGAAGGTGCGGGCCTGGTAGAGGTTGTGTTTCTCGTCCCGCAGCAGCAGCCAGGTCCCGATGTGGTCGGGCAGGGCAACCACGGTCCTTTCATTGAGCAGGCCCTGGGCGCGGGCCTGGTCGAGGGCCGCCACGAGCTTCATGCGCAGCAGGTCGGGGTCGCGGTAGTCGCTGGGGTAGAGCTCCGGGCGGATCGCCAGCAGGTTGCCGCTCGCGCTGGCCGCTCCGACGTCGCTGGCCAGGCTTGCGCGCAGATCGGACAGGTAGTGGACGCGCGGGCGTTCGCCGGTCCATACCGCATAGGCGGTCAGGCAGCTCACCAGGATGGCGGCGATCAGGGGCGTCAGCAGTTTGCGCATGGAATGTCCGGGGCTGGGGAATGCCGATCAGGGTAGGGGACGCGCTGCCGGTTGCCAAGGGTCGCTGTCATTTTCGATCAGTAACTTGTCAGTTCCGATCATTGAGCGGGCAGTGGCGGCTCTTTATCGTCTGCCCCACAACCGACTCCGGCCCTCCGAGGCCAGGGGCACTTTCGTGAATAGCACCGCCTGTTGTGGAGGAACCATGACCGCCACCCGTTACCCGCATCTGCTCGCCCCCCTGGACCTGGGCTTCACCACCCTGCGCAACCGCACCCTGATGGGCTCCATGCACACCGGCCTGGAAGAAAAGCCCCATGGCTTCGAGCGCATGGCTGCCTACTTCGCCGAGCGCGCCCGTGGTGGCGTCGGCTTGATGGTGACCGGCGGCATCGGTCCGAACGCTGAAGGTGGCGTCTATGCCGGCGCGGCCAAGCTGACCACCGAGGAAGAGGCCGAGAAGCACAAGATCGTCACCCGCGCGGTGCACGAGGCGGGCGGCAAGATCTGCATGCAGATCCTCCACGCTGGCCGTTACGCCTATAACCCCAAGCAGGTCGCGCCGTCGGCCATCCAGGCGCCGATCAACCCCTTCAAGCCGAACGAGCTGGATGAAGCGGGCATCGAGAAGCAGATCCAGGATTTCGTCACCTGCTCCGTGCTGGCGCAGAAGGCCGAGTACGACGGCGTCGAGATCATGGGTTCCGAGGGTTACTTCATCAATCAGTTCCTCGCCGCTCACACCAATCAGCGTACCGACCGCTGGGGTGGCAGCTACGAGAACCGCATGCGCCTGGCGGTAGAGATCGTCCGCCGCGTGCGTGAGGCCGTTGGCCCGAACTTCATCATCATCTTCCGCCTGTCCATGCTCGACCTGGTGGAAGGCGGCAGCACCTGGGACGAGATCGTCACCCTGGCCAAGGCCATCGAAGCCGCGGGCGCGACCATCATCAACACCGGCATCGGCTGGCACGAAGCGCGCATCCCGACCATCGCCACCAAGGTTCCGCGTGCGGCCTTCACCAAGGTCACCGCCAAGCTCAAGGGCGCGGTGAAGATTCCGCTGATCACTACCAACCGCATCAATACCCCGGAAGTGGCCGAGCAGGTCCTGGCTGAAGGCGACGCCGACATGGTGTCCATGGCCCGTCCGTTCCTCGCCGACCCGGACTTCGTCAACAAGGCTGCTGAAGGCCGCGCCGACGAGATCAACACCTGCATCGGTTGCAACCAGGCCTGCCTGGACCACACCTTCGGCGGCAAGTTGACCAGCTGCCTGGTCAACCCGCGCGCCTGCCATGAAACCGAGCTGAACTACATTCCGGTCACCCAGGCGAAGAAGATCGCCGTGGTCGGCGCTGGCCCGGCCGGCCTGTCCGCTGCCACCGTCGCTGCCGAGCGTGGCCACAGCGTGACCCTTTTCGACGCGGCCGGCGAAATCGGTGGCCAGTTCAACGTGGCCAAGCGCGTGCCGGGCAAGGAAGAGTTCTTCGAAACCCTGCGCTACTTCAAGCGCAAGCTGGAAACCACCGGCGTCGACCTGCGTCTGAACACCCGTGTCTCGGTCGATGACCTGGCCCAGGGCGGCTTCGACGAAATCATCCTCGCCACCGGTATCAGCCCGCGCACTCCGGAAATCCCCGGCATCGAGCATTCGAAGGTGATCAGCTACCTGGACGCCATCCTCGAGCGCAAGCCGGTCGGGCAGAAGGTGGCGGTGATCGGTGCCGGCGGTATCGGCTTCGACGTATCCGAATTCATCACCCACAAGGGTGAATCCACCAGCCTGAGCCGCGAAGCCTTCTGGAAGGAGTGGGGCATCGACGGCGCCCTGGAAGCCCGTGGCGGTATCGCCGGGATCAAGGCCCAGCCCCATGCGCCGGCACGTCAGGTGTTCCTGCTGCAGCGCAAGAAGAGCAAGGTGGGCGACGGCCTCGGCAAGACCACCGGCTGGATCCATCGCACCGGCCTGAAGAACAAGCAGGTGCAGATGCTCAATGCGGTGGAGTACCTCAAGGTAGACGACGCCGGCCTGCACATCCGCGTGGCCGAGGGTGAAGCCCAGGTGCTGCCGGTGGACACCGTGATCGTCTGCGCCGGCCAGGACCCGCTGCGCGAGCTGCACGAAGGCCTGGTGGCAGCCGGCCAGAGCGTGCACCTGATCGGTGGCGCCGATGTGGCCGCCGAACTGGACGCCAAGCGTGCCATCAACCAAGGCTCGCGCCTCGCCGCAGAGCTCTGAGTCGCGCCTCCGGCCCCCAGCCGCCCGGCTTTTTGCCGGGCGGTTTCATTTCCAGTTCCAACCACGTCACACTTTTGCTTTGCCGCTGGTCCGACAGGTTGCGGCGGTAGGGCTCTGCCAACCCAGTCACATTGCTCGACGACTAATATCCCCTAGACTTTTCTAAAGTCCGGATCAGTGTGTGCGGACGAAAGAACCGTGCCACCAAGCCCCCATCAATGTCCGCCGTGATTCACCGCGCAGAGCCAGAGGTAGAGCGATGAGCATGCTGAAGAAACCGCAAACGGTGGAAGCCGTCGTGTTCTTCAACGACCGCGGCATCTGCAAGCAGATGCTCTACTCGGAATTCGAAGCCATCCTCGACGGGGTGGTCGGCCTGCCGGAGTTCGCCGACTGCCAGATGCAACTGGCCTACCTGATGATCAGCCCGCGCCTGCAGGTTCGGGCGGCGGTCTTCTTCTACCTCGACTTCGACGAAGAGGGTCGTGCCGATACCGGCTGGAACCTGCCGCTGCGGCAATTGGCCGAGCGCGCTGGCCGTGGTCCTGATCTTGGCGCCGGTCCCATTCGCCTGGCCTGCCGCAGCCAGTGTCCGGTGTCCTGGCAGCAGATGCACCTGTGGGACCCGAGCCTGAATGCCGATCGCAACGACCTGGCGCTGCTGCGCGACGCCATCAAGCTCAATAACCTCGGTGTGCTGGTGGAAGAAGAGCTGCCCAAGGTGCTGGATGCCGAGAAGCTCCAGGTGGCACCGGAAGACAGCTGGTACGCCCCGCCGGAAATCACCAAGGAGATGGCCGAGCAACTGGCGGAGAAAATGGAAAAGGAGCACCGCCTGAAGACCGCCCAGTTGGTCCGCCAGCAGCGTCTTCGCCTCAGCTCCCTCAGCCAGCAGAACGAAGAAGCCATTGCCCGCGTGCGCCACGACGCCGACCAGAGCCATTCGGCGCTGCAGGAGCAGATCCGCGCGCTGCAGCATGCCTTGCGTGAGCAGGAAGAGGCCAATGCCCGCCTGCGTGCCGAGCTCGACAGCGAGTCGGAGCGCCATCAGGCCAGCCGTGAGGAAATGAACCTGCAATTGCGTGCCCTGGAGCGCCACGGGCGCACCGAGGCCGACATCCTTCGCGCCCAGTTCGAAAGCGAACTGCAAACACGGGTCGCCGCTGCCGTATCCGAGTATCGCGAGCAGCTGGCCATCCGCGATGTCGAGCTGGCCTATCGCGACCAGTTGGACGCCCAGCTCCAGGTCGAGCTCAATCGTCTGCGCCAGGATTGCGAGGCACTGGAGTCCCAATCCGGGCAGCAGATGCTGGAGCGTCTGGCCCAGTTGGGCGTTGTGTTCGTGGTCTACCACCCCGGCGCCGGCCACCTGACCATTCCGCTGGCCGATATCGCCCGATACCAGGACAACCCCCAGGCCTACGCCGCCGCCAAGTGCTTCGTCTCCGAGAACCAGTACCGCCAATGGTTGGCCCACTACCAGCAGCCCACCTGTGAGGCGAGCCTGCCCAGCGGCGAGCGCTGCAGCATGCCGATCGACCGCATCGAAGCTCCCAGTCGCTTCGTCGCCGGCGAATCCAACTGCTGCCCCCGGCATCGCTCGGGAGGGCGCTTGCGCACCGCCGGTTGAGCGGAATCGCACCTGCGCCTGATTTATCCTTGCGCCCCCTCCCTGGACGCCAACGGACTCGACCTTGCCCCTGATCCTGCCTGACTGGAATCCCCGAGCCGCACTCGAGCCCTTGCGCCTGCCCTGGCTGGACGCCGTCGGGCTGGAGCTGGCCGTGCTGCGCCTGGATGCACTGGACCCGCTGGTTTCCGGCAACAAGTGGTTCAAGCTGGCGCCCTGGTTGGCCAGGGCTGGAAATGACGGTGCCGAGGGCGTGATCAGCCTGGGCGGCGCCCACTCCAACCATTTGCACGCGCTGGCCGCCGCTGGTGCGCGTTTCGGTTTTCCCACCGTCGGATTGCTGCGTGGCGAACCCCAGGACACGCCGACCGTGCAGGATCTCCGCCGTTTCGGCATGGAGTTGCACTGGTTGGGCTACGGCGGTTATCGGGCGCGCCACCAGGCTGGTTTCTGGGAACCCTGGCGGCAGCGCTACCCGCGCTACCAGCCAGTGCCCGAAGGCGGGGGCGGCCTGCCGGGCGCCCAGGGCTGCGCCGCTCTGGTGGCGATGATCCGCGAG
Source organism: Pseudomonas sp. BN515 (assembly GCF_029873155.1). Taxonomy (NCBI): domain Bacteria; kingdom Pseudomonadati; phylum Pseudomonadota; class Gammaproteobacteria; order Pseudomonadales; family Pseudomonadaceae; genus Pseudomonas; species Pseudomonas sp. BN515. The sequence goes on from NZ_SSOH01000088.1 coordinate 28,139, forward strand.
CAGCTTCCCGCCCTGGGTTGGGAGGATTACCACAGCCTGTGGACCGCTGCCGGCACCGGCACCACCCTGGCCGGGCTGGTGCTGGGCGAGGCGGGCGCCCATCCGGTGATCGGCGCCCTGGCGGTACCGGCGGACCACGGTGTGGCCGAGCAGGTGAGCGCCATCCTCGCCGAGGCCGGCTGCGCCGATGCGGGCTACCGATTGATCGACGCCAGCCGCGGCGGCTTCGCCCGACTGGATGCCGAGCTTGCGCGCTTCCTGCTGGACTGCGAGAGCGACGGCGGAATCGACCTGGAACCCCTCTATACCGCCAAGGCCCTGCTGGCCATCCACGACGAAGCACGCGCCGGCCGAATCCCCTCGGGCAGTCGCCTGGTGCTGCTCCACACCGGCGGCCTGCAAGGGCGCAGGGCCCTGCACGACGAATTGCTGCGACTGGCCGGCTACACTGACCGGGCAGTGGAAGCACAAGGATGACTCCATGAGCGAACCCCTGATTCCCCAGCAACTGCGCAGCCTCATTCCCCTCAATGCCCTGTCCGACCAGCAGTGGCGCGAATTGCGCTCGCAGCTCGTGCCCCAGCCCTTGCTGGCCGGGCAACTGCTGTTCCGGCGTGAAGACCATGCGCGCGTGACCTGGTACTTGCTGTCCGGCGAACTGCTCCTGCGGGACGCCGATGGCGTCGAGACGCGGCTGGAAGCGGGCAGCGAAGCCAGTTGCCATCCCATTTCCCCGACCCTGCCGCGTCTGCACGAAGCCCTGGCGCTTCGCGACTGCTCCCTGCTTGCCATCGACAGCGCCATGCTGGCGCGCCAGCTCACCTGGGGCTCGACCCACCAGGACCTGATGCTGGAACTCAGCCAGGCTGGCGACAGCGAGTGGCTGGAAACCCTGCTCGCCAGCCCATTGCTGGCCAGGGTGCCGCCCGCCAACGTGCGCAGCATGCTGGAGCGCCTGCGGCGGGTGGAGCTGCCAGCAGGCAGTCAGGTAATGGGGGAAGGGGAGACCGGGGACTGTTGCTACTTCCTGCAGTCCGGCCGCGCCGAAGTCATTCGTGGTGCCGGCAGCGAGCAGCAGTTGCTGGCCGAGCTCGAAGTGGGCGCCTGTTTCGGCGAGGAAGCGCTGCTGGGAGACTGCCCGCGCAACGCCAGTGTCACCCTGCTGGAAGACAGTGTGCTGCAAAGGCTGGACCGGGAGGACTTCCTCGAACTGCTCAAGGCTCCGGTAGTGGATGAGGTCAGCTTCGGCGAAGCGGTGCGCATGCTGGGTAGCGGCGGCCAATGGCTGGACGTGCGCCTGCAAGAGGAATACGAGCGCGCCCATGCGCCCCAGGCCCTGAACATGCCCCTGCATCTATTGCGCCTGAAGGCGCGGCTGCTGAACGGCGGCGGGACCTATCTCTGCTATTGCGACAGCGGCAAGCGCAGCGCCAGTGCGGTGTTCATGCTTTCCCAACTGGGCTTTCGCGCCTACGCGCTGCGGGACGGTCTGGACGCCTTGCCGGCCTTGCAGCGGGATGCGCTGATCAGCGAGACCGGCTCTGGCTACCTGGCCCGTTCCGGCGGCCGGATCGAACGCAGCCGCTGATCCCCTTGCGTCGAATAGACAGGTTCATTTCCCACCCCACAACTGGGGATATCCAAGTTCACTGGTGAAGTTTTCCACCGCTAACCTGAAGTTCGCGAAAGTTGATGCCGTCGCCTGGGGCGGCAGTTTCTCCGAAGTTGCGCTGGAAGTTTGCAGCGCATATCCGGCGCCCACTTTCGGGTGACCAGTTTCGGTCTAACTTTCCGACTATCGACTTGATACTGTTGCGCGCCCCCAGCCCCTCTACGACGCTGATGACGCGGATGCCCCATTCCTGCCGGAGTGGCTGGTTTCCGTCGGTGCGGCGCCATCGCCGGGGCCATGGCAGTGCCTTCCGGTAACAGGCCGGAAACTGCAATCCCAATTCTTGTCGCCGCGTTTCCCACTACTTCGTCCGCACTTGGGCAACTTCCCGAGGGGGTCTCCTCGTGGCCGGCGCCCAGGCATTTCTACGGCTGAAACTCACCAGCATAGAAGGGCAATGTCATGCGCATAACAGCCACAAGAGTCGCAGTTTCGCTAATCCTGGGCGTTGGTCTGCAGCCGGTCCGGGCAGCGCTCTACGCGGTGGACCAGAACGCTCCCACCAGTGCCAACGGCTTCTTCGCCGCCTGGTACCAGGACACCCATGGCCGGACCCTGGACCTTTGTCTGTCCAGGGCGAAGAGCTCCAGGGTGCCGGGCAACAACATGTGCACCCTGATTCCCAGCTCCGGCGTGTTCGACGACACCCGGCCCATCAGTTTCCCCGGCAATTTTCCCGACGAGGCCTTCTGGTTCACCGGGGAAACCCTCATCAGTGATGCCGCCAGTGGCATCGACCTGCTCTATGTCTCGGCCCTGGAGGCGGCCTTCAATGGCGAGTTGCCGGCCGAAGGCGACCAGATCAGCTTCGCCCGCATTCGTATCCGCGTGACGGTGCCCAGCTCCGGCACCTATACCGTGACCCACCCATACGGTGTTGACGTGTTTCAGGTGGATGCGCCCGGAACCCGTGCCATCAACATGACCCGTGATATCGGCATCGGCGCGCCTGGGGACTTCAAGGGTGCTCTCAAGGGCGATGTCGGCCCCTTCCTGCGCAGCGTCAATGGCCCCTATCAGGAAGCCAACCCGGATACCGGGCTGGTGGAAACCTTCGTCGGCGACCCGAGCCTGAGCGAGGCGGTAACCGGCAGCCCCTTCGGCACCAACTTCGTGCGTATCGAGGGACCGAACGGGCTGCGGCTGGAAACCCAGCTGTTCAACGTGTCGGGCAAGCTCTCCGGCGTTGAGCTGCCTACGCCCCTGGAGGTGTCGCGCAGCACCTATTCCCGCGGCGAGAACGGGGCAGGGCAGGCGCAACAGGATGTCTTCGTCCTGGCGCCGCCACCCACCGCCACTGCCAGCTTCACCGATGCCGGCGGTACCCCCTCCGCCATGAAAGGCACTGCCCTGGGAGCCTGGTATGGCCAGTCGCCCCGAGATCCCGGCGGTCCTGGCAGCGTGAATGTCACCGCCGACAACTCGGTCGTGGTGCCCGGCAGCCTGGCCACCACCAAGAGCAGCGCACTGGTGGACGTGGTGACCATCAGCCGTGCCGAGTACAGCCTGGCCAGCAACACCCTGACTGTCGAAGCCGCCTCCAGCGACCGCACCGGTCAGCCGGGCCTGGCGGTCGAGGGCGTCGGCGCGCTGGCAGGCGGGCGCCTGCAGCAGGTGGTCATGCCTATTCCCCCGGCACGGGTCACGGTGGTGTCCGCCAACGGCGGTCGTGACACCGAAGAAGTGCGGATCCTTCCCTGAGCGCCAACCCCTGATTGGAGACTGTCATGCACAAGTGGCCAATAGTTCTTGCGATGGTTTTGGGGTTTGGCGCCACGGGCGCGCAGGCCCAGCTCGCTGCTGTCGACCCCGGTCCCTACACCGCGGCGACCGGCGGCTTTCCCCTCTGGTACCAGGATCGGGCCGACTCGGACGCGGCGAAGCTGAAACTGGAGCTGTGCCTGTCCAAGGCAATGAGTTCAAGGGCACCAGGCAGCTACATGTGTACGCTGCTGCCCAACCCCGGCATCTTCGACGACACCAAGCCCATCGCCTTCCCCGGCAACTTCCCGGATGAAAGCTTCTGGATGCTCGCCGAGGCGGAAATCGACGATCCGGGCAACGGCATCGAGCTGGAAACCTATGTCGCCGGTGTCGAGGCGGCCTTCGCCGGAGAGATTCCGCGCCAGGGCGACCAGCAGAGCTTCGCGCGCATCCGGATTCGCGTGACTGCGCCCGTGACGGGGACCTACCGGGTCATCCACCCTTACGGCGTGGAAACTTTCAACGTCACCACAACCGGCCGCCGCGCGATCAATATGACCCGCGACATCGGCATCGGTGCTCCGGGTGACTTTCGTGGCGCCCTGGCCGGCAACGTCGGACCGTACCTGGTGAGCCGCAACGGCCCGTACCGGGAAACCGATCCTCAGACCGGCGTGGTGGAAACCTTCATCGGCGACCCCAACCTCACCGAGCAGGTCACCGGCAGCCCATTCGGCACCAACTACGTACGCATCGAAGGCCCCGGCGGCCGGGTGGCCCAGACCAGCCTGTTCAGCCTGTCCGGCAAGGTCCTGAGCAGCCGCACGGGCACCGCGCTGGAGGTCCCGCGTGCCAGCTACAGCCGCAGCGCCGGGCGCACCTGGATCTCGGTGTTCGGCAATTCCACCGCCGGCGCCAGCCTGTGCTTCCGCGAGTCCATCGACCTGGTGGGCGATCCGCCGTCGCCTTGCCAGTTCCAGATGGCCGGCAGCGGCAGCGGCACCTTCTTCGGCCTGGACAGCAATCCGGCCAGCCTGCCGCCGCAGGTGGTGGTGACCGCCACCGACAGCAGCGGGGTGACCGCGGCCACCACCCTGAGCCAGCCGCTGACGGACCAGGTGGCGATCAGCAGTGCGCGCTATTCAGCGGCCGATCGCACCCTGACCATCGACGCGAGCTCCAGCGATGAGGTGCAGGTGCCTGTGCTGGTTGCAGCGGGATTCGGCGCCCTGACCCGGATCGCCGGCAGCCAGCAGCGCTTGGTCGTGAGCGAGGTGGCCCAGCCGCCGGCCTACGTGACGGTGAAATCCGCTGCGGGGGGTGTCGATACCGAGCCCGTGGTGGTGGTCGGCGCTCCCAGCGGCTCCGCCAACCAGGCCCCGATTGCCGTGGCCGATTCCGCCGGTACCGCCCTGGGCACGCCGGTCAGCATCAATGTGCTGGCCAATGACAGCGATCCCGACGGCAACATGCCCCTGGCTATCGCCAACCTGACCCAGCCGGCATCGGGCAATGGCAGCGTGAGCGCCAATGGCGCTGTGGTGACCTACACGCCGCCGGCCGGGCTGACCAGTCCGCTGACCGCCACCTTCAGCTATCAGGCGCGGGACAGCCTGGGCGCGCTTTCCGCTCCGGCAACCGTGACCGTGACGGTGGCCGGCAACCAGCCGCCCGTGGTGGTAGACGATTCAGCCAGCACTACCGCGCCGAACCCGGTGACCATCAATGTGCTGGCCAACGACAGCGATCCGGAAGGCAGCGCGCTGACCGTCGCCAGTCTGGCCCAGCCGCCAGTCGGGCAGGGCAGCGTCACCAGCAACGGCACCAGCGTTAGCTATACACCGCCGTCTGCCCTGGCCAGCCCACTCAGCACGACCTTCACCTACCGCGCACGTGACAGCCTGGGCAATCTCTCCGGGGTGGCTACCGTCAGTGTGCTGGTGGCGCCGGTGCAGGTGCCGGCGGAAACCCTTGGGATCACCTCGGCCACGGTGCGTGCCACAGGCGGTCTGGGCGGGCTGCTCACGGGCGTCGTCGGCATCCTGATGCCGTCGGTACGGCGTTATGACTGGGACATCAGTGGCACCACGTCGCGACCAGCCGGCAATAGCATCCGTGTGGAAGTGACCAGCAACTCCGGCGTCACCCTGCTGGGAACCGCCACGCCGGCGGCCAACGGCACCTGGCGGGTGACGGTGAGCAACTCCAGCATTGCGCCCGGCAACAATCCCAGTGCGACGGCCCGTTCGGCCTTCGGCACCGTGCGGACCGGTCCGGTGGTTTCGCAGTAGGGGGATCGAACCAGCGCCCGCGGCCTTTCCGGCTGCGGGCGCTGTGCTTTTCGGGGAACGCTTTGCCTGGGGCTGGCCGCTGGCACCCTACAGCGGTGCCAGCGGCCAGCGATCGCTGACCACGAAGGCGCGCTCCGCTTCCTTCCAGCGTCCATCCCCATCAGGTACCAGTCGCACCAGCAGGCGCGCGGGGCTGTCCGCCTCCAACTGTTCGCGCCAGTGTTGGAAGCGCTCCGGGCTCCAGCGATCCTCGGCTTCGCTGACGGCGGGCGCCAGCCAGGATTGCCGGGGCAGGGGCTGCCAGTTGCCGTCTGTTGTCTGCGCGAGAAAATCGTCCAGCTCGTTCTGGCGCAACCATTGCCCGCGCAGGTGGCCAGGGTTGGCGCCTTGTGGTGCCGTGCAGTTCCCCGGCCAGGGGTAGAAGAGATAGCCGCCCAGCCAGAGTTCGGCGCTGGCCGGCTGGGCATCCAGCCGGTCGAGTACCTGGCGGCTTTCCGGGTTGGACGAGAGCGGCAACTGGTGCTGGCTGAGGTGCTCCAGTTTGAGATCGAGACGGTCGTGGCTGCCTGGCCCGAGCCACTCGGAGGCGTTGCTGCCGTCGCCATGGCGCGGTCCCAGGTAGAGCTTGATCGCCAGTTCCAGATGGTGCACGCCCTCGGCGTCACGCAGCAGCAGGTCGAGCTCGCCGAGGGTCTGGCCGGCGATGCGAATCGGCAGGTTGGCCGCCAGCAGCTCCACATCGGGGGCCTGGTTCAGGGCGAATTGCCAGAGACGCTCGTAGTAAAGGCCGAGGCGCCGGCTCGGAGCCTGCGCCAGCCATTGGTCGAGGACGGCGGGTTGCCGGTCGAGGCCGCACAGCCAGTCGGCGAGGCGATCGGGGTGGCTGAACCAGCCGCTGGCGCTGAGGGGATGGCGCTGGCGCCAGGGCGGCTGGCTGAGCAGCGGCGGAGAGAGCAGGGCCCACGCCAGGTCGCGTACACCGCAATGGTGCAGTTGTCGGGGCAGGTCGGTCAGCGATTCGAAGGCGTGCATGCTGCGAGCATAGCCGACGGCGGTTTGCCGCTGTCCGCTGCTATCCCCCATAATTTCGCCATTCCTCACCTTGCCAATGCCGTTCTGGAGTCCCATGGAGCAATTCCGCAATATCGGCATCATCGGTCGCCTGGGTAGTTCCCACGTGCTCGACACCATTCGCCGGCTGAAAAAATTCCTGCTGGACCGCCATCTCCACGTGATTCTCGAAGACACCATCGCCGAAGTGCTGCCAGGTCACGGCCTGCAGACGTCTTCGCGGAAGATCCTTGGTGAGGTGTGCGACCTGGTGATCGTCGTCGGCGGTGACGGCAGCATGCTTGGCGCCGCCCGCGCCCTGGCGCGGCACAACGTGCCGGTGCTGGGGATCAACCGCGGCAGCCTGGGTTTCCTCACCGACATTCGTCCCGACGAATTGGAAGTGAAGGTGGCCGAGGTGCTGGACGGCCGCTACAGCGTCGAGACGCGCTTCCTGCTGGAAGCCGAAGTCCGCCGCCACGGCGAGGCCATCGGCCAGGGCGACGCACTGAACGACGTGGTGCTGCACCCCGGCAAGTCGACGCGGATGATCGAGTTCGAACTGCACATCGACGGCCAGTTCGTCTGCAGCCAGAAGGCCGACGGCCTGATCATCGCCACGCCCACCGGCTCCACCGCCTACGCGCTGTCCGCCGGTGGTCCGATCATGCATCCCAAGCTCGACGCCATCGTGGTCGTGCCCATGTATCCGCACACCCTTTCCAGCCGGCCCATAGTGGTCGACAGCACCAGTGAGCTGAAGATCGTGGTTTCGCCCAATCTGCAGATCTACCCCCTGGTGTCCTGCGACGGCCAGAACCACTTCACCTGCGCCCCGGGCGACACCATCACGGTGGCCAAGAAGCCGCAGAAGCTGCGCCTGATCCACCCGCTGGATCACAACTACTACGAGGTCTGCCGGACCAAGCTGGGCTGGGGCAGCCGACTGGGTGGAGGCGACTGATGAGCCTCGATCCCGCCCGTGGCTATGACCTGATCGGCGACGTCCACGGTTGCGCCCATACCCTGGAGCGTCTGCTTGATCGCCTGGGGTATCGCAAGCAGGGCGACGTCTGGCGGCACCCGCAGCGGATGGCGCTGTTCCTCGGCGACATCATCGACCGCGGCCCGCGCATCCGCGAGGCGTTGCACACGGTTCACGCCATGGTGGAGGCCGGGCAGGCCCTGTGCATCATGGGCAACCATGAATACAACGCACTCGGCTGGAGCACCCCCGCGCCACCGGGCAGCGGCCGGCATTTCGTCCGTGAACACACGCCGCGCCATACCCGGCTGATCAAGGAAACCCTGGAGCAGTTCGAAGGCCACCCGGCGGACTGGCGGGACTTCCTCGGCTGGTTCTACGAATTGCCGCTGTTCCTCGATGGCGGCCGTTTCCGAATGGTCCATGCCTGTTGGGACAGCGCAATGATCGCCGCCCTGCGGGACATGCATCCGGACGGGCGGATCAACGAAGCCTTCGTCAAGGCCGCTACCGACTCCTCCAGCTTCGCCGGCCGCGTGTTCGATCGCCTGCTGCGCGGTACCGACCTGCCGCTGCCCGGTGGCATGACCCTGACCGGCAGCGACGGCTTCACCCGTTCCGTGTTCCGTACCAAGTTCTGGGCGGAGGACCCGCAAACCTACGGCGACGTGGTGTTCCAGCCCGACGCCTTGCCGGATCAGGTCGCCAGCCAGCCCCTGTCCCAGGCGCACAAGTCGCGCCTGCTCAGTTACGGACCGCAGGAGCCCATGCTGTTCGTCGGCCATTACTGGCGACGTGGCCGCCCGGCGCCCATTCGCGGCAACCTGGCCTGCCTGGACTACAGCGCGGTGATGTACGGCAAGCTGGTGGCCTATCGGCTCGACCAGGAAAGCCGGCTGGACCCGGACAAGTTCGTTTGGGTGGAAGTGGAGCGTCCCGAGGTGCCCCAATGAGTGCGGTGGAAGTATTGCGGTTGCCCCTGACGGTCGACCTTTCCGGCTTCATAACCCTGTTGCAACGCCTGGAAGTGCCTTACCGCGTCAGCGAGGAATCCGGCGAGCAGGTGCTCTGGGTGCCTGGAGATCAACTGGCGGAGCAGGTGCGCGGACTCTATGCGCGCTTCCCCGACGGCGATCCGCATTTCCAGCTGCAAGCGGAGGCGCCGAAGGCACCTGAACGGGCAGGATTCTTCGCCCAGCTCATGCATAGCCGCATCACCAGCCTGGTGCTGCTGGTCACCCTGGTAGTTGCTGCGCTGACCAACCTGGGGGACAACTTCTCGGTCATTCGCTGGCTGAGCTTCCAGGACTTCCAGATCGAGGGCGAATACGTCTACTTCTCGCCGCTGGCCGAGGGCCTGGAAGCGGGGCAGTGGTGGCGCCTGGTTTCGCCGATGCTGATCCACTTCGGCATTCTCCATCTGGCGATGAACGGCATGTGGTTCTGGGAGCTGGGCCGGCGCATCGAATCGCGCCAGGGCGGCTTCATGCTGCTGGTGCTGACTCTGGGCTTCAGCCTGGTATCGGACTTCGCCCAGTACTTCAGCAGCGGCGCGACCCTGTTCGGCGGATTGTCCGGCGTGCTCTACGGTCTGCTTGGCCATTGCTGGGTGTTCCAGCGCCTGGCGCCGTGCCCGGCCTACCGGTTGCCGCCGGGTGTGATGGCAATGATGCTGGTCTGGCTGCTGATCTGCCTGTCCGGCCTGATCACCGCCCTGGGCTTTGGCGCCATTGCCAACGGTGCCCATGTCGGTGGCCTGGTTGCCGGCTGCGCCACCGGGCTGCTTGGCGGTGCATTGGCGCGCCTGCGCCGGTAGAATGCGCGCTCCGTCCCACTCCCAGGACCCGAATCGCCCATGTCGTCTTTTGCCCATCTGATCAGCAACATCACCCAGGATGTCTACGAAAGCCTCAAGCTGGCCGTGGAAATCGGCAAGTGGCCGGACGGCCGCAAGCTGACCCAGGAGCAGAAGGAGCTGTCGCTGCAGGCGGTGATCGCCTGGGAGCTGAAGAACCTGCCTGAGGAAGAGCGCACCGGCTACATGGGCCCGCAGGAGTGCAGCTCCAAGTCCGAAACCATCCCCAATATCCTGTTCAAGTCGAATTCGGTTCACTGATGCTGGAATTAGGACGTGGCGCACTCAGCAAGATGTCGGTGCGCCTTGAAACACCCGTGCAATACGGCTTCCGCCTCGGCGAGGCGGATATTGCGGCGAACCCGCTGATCGGCAAGCAGCTGCGCCTCGAGTTCCTCGGGGCCATTCATTGCATCCACTGCGGGCGCAAGACGAAGAAGAGCTTCAGCCAAGGTTACTGCTACCCCTGCTTTACCAAGCTGGCGCAGTGCGACAGCTGCATCGTCAGCCCGGAGAAGTGCCACTATGACCAGGGCACTTGCCGCGAGCCGGAGTGGGGCGAGCGCTTCTGCATGACCGACCATGTGGTCTATCTGGCCAACTCCTCGGGCGTCAAGGTGGGCATTACCCGTGCCAACCAGGTGCCGACCCGCTGGATCGACCAGGGCGCCAGTCAGGCCCTGCCGATCATGCGCGTGGCCACACGTCAGCAGTCCGGCTTCGTCGAAGACCTGCTGCGCAGCCAGGTGGCCGACCGCACCAACTGGCGCGCCATGCTCAAGGGCGAAGCGCCGCCGCTGGATCTCCAGAGCATTCGTGACGAGCTGTTCGACCATTGCGCGGAAGGCATCCGCGCGCTCCAGGACCGTTTCGGCCTCCAGGCCATCCAGCCGGTCGGCGATATCCAGCCCATCGAGATCAGCTATCCGGTGGATGCCTATCCGACCAAGGTCGTCAGCTTCGATCTGGACAAGACGCCGGTGGTGGAGGGTACGCTGCGGGGGATCAAGGGCCAGTACCTGATCCTCGACACCGGCGTGATCAACCTGCGCAAGTTCACGGCCTACCAGTTGGCCATCAGCGCCGCATAACTCCGGGTCCCGGGCGAAGAACGCCTTCGCCCGACGACTGTTCGTGCAGGCCCTTGTCATCAGGTCGGTGGGGTAATAGGCCATACTCCGACCTTGACCCATTCATCCAGAGCGGCCCAGGGTTTCGGGGCCGCCTCGCATTCAAAGAGACGACCATGCGCACCGAGCAACCGAAAGTCATCTACCTCAAGGATTATCAGGCCCCCGAGTACCTGATCGACGAGACCAACCTGACCTTCGAGCTGTACGAGGACCACACCCTGGTCCACGCCCAGTTGGTGATGCGCCGCAACCCCGAACGGGGTGAGGGCCTGCCGCCGCTGGTGCTCGATGGCCAGCAACTGGAGCTGCTGTCCCTGTCCATGGATGATCGCGAGCTGGGCTCCGCCGATTACCAGCTGGAAGACAGTCACCTGACACTGCAACCGGTGGCCGCCAGCTTCACCCTCGACAGCACCGTACGTATCCACCCGGAAACCAACACCGCGCTGGAAGGCCTGTACAAGTCCGGCAAGATGTTCTGCACCCAGTGCGAGGCCGAAGGTTTCCGCAAGATCACCTATTACCTCGACCGCCCGGACGTGATGAGCAAGTTCACCACCACCGTCAGCGCGGAACAGCATCGCTACCCGGTACTGCTGTCCAACGGCAACCCGGTGGCCAGCGGCGCGGAGGAGGGCGGTCGGCACTGGGCGACCTGGGAAGACCCCTTCAAGAAACCCGCTTACCTGTTCGCCCTGGTGGCGGGCGATCTCTGGTGCGTGGAAGACAGCTTCACCACCATGACCCAGCGTGACGTGGCGCTGCGCATCTATGTCGAGCCGGAAAACATCGACAAGGTCCAGCACGCCATGGACAGCCTGAAGAAGTCCATGCGTTGGGACGAGGAAGTCTATGGCCGCGAGTACGACCTGGATATCTTCATGATCGTCGCGGTGAACGACTTCAACATGGGCGCCATGGAGAACAAGGGGCTCAACATCTTCAACTCCAGCTGCGTGCTGGCCAAGGCGGAAACCGCAACCGACGCCGCGCACCAGCGGGTCGAAGCGGTGGTGGCACACGAGTACTTCCACAACTGGTCCGGCAACCGCGTGACCTGCCGCGACTGGTTCCAGCTGTCGCTGAAGGAAGGCTTCACCGTGTTCCGTGATGCGGAATTCTCCGCCGACATGAACTCGCGCACCGTCAAGCGCATCGAGGATGTGGCCTTCCTGCGCACCAACCAGTTCGCCGAGGACGCCGGCCCCATGGCCCACCCGGTGCGTCCGGACTCCTTCATCGAGATTTCCAACTTCTACACCCTGACCGTCTACGAGAAAGGCTCGGAAGTGGTGCGGATGATCCACACCCTGCTGGGCGCCGAGGGCTTCCGCAAAGGCACCGATCTCTACTTCGAACGCCACGACGGTCAGGCCGTGACCTGCGACGACTTCATCAAGGCCATGGAAGATGCCAATGGCGTCGACCTGGCCCAGTTCAAACGCTGGTACAGCCAGTCCGGCACTCCGCGCCTGCAGGTGGAAGACAGCTACGACGCGGCGGCGAAGACCTACAGCCTGACCTTCCGCCAGAGCTGCCCGGCCACTCCGGGCCAGAAGGACAAGCAACCCTTCGTCATTCCCGTGGAGCTGGGCCTGCTGGATGCTGCCGGCAATGACCTGCCGCTGCGCCTCTCAGGCGAAGCCAAGGCGATGGGCGGCAATCGCGTGTTGTCGGTCACCGAGGCCGAGCAGACGTTCACCTTCGTCGATATCGCGGAGCGTCCGCTGCCGTCGCTGCTACGCGGCTTCTCGGCGCCGGTGAAGCTCGCCTTCCCCTACGACCGCGACCAACTGATGTTCCTCATGCAGCACGATTCCGACGGCTTCAATCGCTGGGAAGCCGCGCAGCAGCTGTCGGTGCAGGTGCTGCAGGAGCTGATCGGCCAGCATCAGCGCGGCGAGAAGCTGGTGCTGGACCCGCGCCTGATCACTGCCTTCCGTACCCTGCTGGAAGATGAATCCCTCGATCAGGCGATGGTGGCCGAGATGCTCTCGCTGCCGAGCGAGGCCTATCTCACCGAAATCAGCGAAGTGGCCGATGTGGATGCCATCCACGCCGCCCGCGAGTTTGCTCGCCAGTCCATCGGTGAGGCCCTGTTCCAGCCGTTGCTGGCCCGTTTCCAGGCCAATCGTGCGATCTCCCGTGATACCGGCTACGTGGCGGAGGCCGCTCATATCGCCCGCCGGACCCTGCAGAACATCGCCCTGTCCTACCTGATGCAGAGCGGCAAGGCCGAGGTGCTGGAAGCCTGCCTGGAGCAGTTCAACGGCTGCGACAACATGACCGAACGCCTCTCGGCCCTGGCCGTGCTGGTGAATTCCGGCTTCGAGCAGGAAAAGGCCGATGCGCTGGCGCGTTTCGCCGACTACTTCAAGGACGATCCGCTGGTGATGGATCAGTGGTTCAGCGTCCAGGCCGGTTGCGGCCTGCCGGGCGGCCTGGAGCGCGTCCAGGCGTTGATGGCGCATCCCGCCTTCACCCTGAAGAACCCGAACAAGGTGCGAGCCCTGATCGGCGCCTTCGCCAACCAGAACCTGGTGAACTTCCACCGGGCCGACGGTGCCGGCTACCGATTCCTTGCCGACCATGTGATCACGCTGAACGCGCTCAACCCGCAGATCGCTTCCCGCCAGCTGGCGCCGCTCACGCGCTGGCGCAAGTACGACGCCAGTCGCCAGCAGCTGATGAAGGCTGAGCTGGAGCGCATCCTCGCTTCCGGCGAGCTGTCCAGCGACGTCTTCGAAGTGGTCAGCAAGAGCCTCGCCTGACGCGCTTCCGACAGCCCGTGAAAGCGGGCTGTCATCCTCCTGAAATTCTCCCTTCCTGAAGTGTTACCGGTTAGCTCCGGTAACACTTTTTTGTTACTCAAGGAAATAATTCAGGGCGCGTTTATGCGCAAGCAGTCTGAAAAGGCCATAAATAGCTTGACCAGACAGCTTTTGGTATGAGCGTACATGCCCTGCAAGTGTGATCTTGAGTGACAAATCGAGCCAGATCGTCCGACAAGATCGGACAGAAAAAATGAAATTGATCAATGGATGATCAGTCACTTGTTTGACAGAAATTTGTCGCTTGTCTTGTGGAAGTTTTCTGACGCGCATTTGCGACTTGGCACCATGGTTGCAGAGCCGCTGATGATTCAGCCCTGTTTCGGTGCGTTCCGAGCGGGGTGTGCTCTGCGCTGGGGATTTCCTGCCGAAGCAAGACAAGGCCGCGAAGCGGCTGGACAAACAAGCCCGCCTGACGGGCTGCCAATAACAAAGTGATCAGTCCACGGAGTAAGACTCGATGGAGCTCAAGTCCCGCAAGCCCATGTTGCGTTTCGCACCGGCCAAGGCAGGTTTCGCCTTTGCCGGTATCCTGCCCCTGCTAGTAGCCGCCCAGGCCCAGGCAGTGGAGTTCAGCTTCGCCAACGACGAAATTTCCGGCTCTCTGGATACCACCGTTTCCTACGGCCAGCTGTGGCGCGTACAGGGTCGCGACAAGAACAACGACGACATCAACACCAACGACGGTAACCGCAACTTCGATACCGGCCTGGTCTCCGAGGTCTACAAGATCACTTCCGACCTGGAAGCGACCTACAAGAACTACGGCATGTTCGTTCGTGGCACTGCTTTCTATGACACCCAGATCATGGACAAGCGCAACGACTACCTGGACAACAACAACCCGGTCCAGCCGAGCCAGAACTTCCCGAACGACGACAGCTTCACTTATGAAACCCGCCACAAGGCCGGCCGTGATGCGCAGATCCTCGACGCCTACCTCTATGGCAACTGGGACGTGGCCGACATGCCGGTCACCGGCCGTATCGGCAAGCAGGTGTTCAACTGGGGTGAGGGCATCTTCTACCGCGGTGGCGTAAACACCACCAACCCGGTGGACGCCGCCAAGTTCCGCCTGCCGGGCTCCGAACTGAAAGAAGTGCTGGTGCCGGTGGAAGCCCTGAGCTTCAACGTCGGCCTGACCGAAAACCTGTCGATGGAAACCTTCTACCAGTGGAACTGGAAAGAATCGGCCATCGACCCGGTGGGCACCTACTACTCCGAGACCGACCTGTTCGCTGACGGCGGCAACACTGCCTATTCGACTCAACCGCGTCTGCAGCCCCTGGCCGGTACTTATTCCGCGCTCAGCGGCCTGGGCGTAGGCGGCCTGCAAGGCGGCCGTACCGTCGATGCCAATGGCAATATCAAAGTGGCCTCCATCCGTCCGGACATCAACGCCAAGAACGACGGTCAGTTCGGCGTGGCCCTGCGCTACATCGCCGAAGAACTGAACTCCACCGAATTTGGTTTCTACTTCGTCAACTACCACGCCAAGGAACCGACAATCCAGGCTGACCTGGGCGACTACGAGGGCCTGAATCTGACCCAGATCGCCGGTGCCGTGACCCCTGGAATCCGCAATCAGGTAGCCGCAGCATTCGCCCAGCAACTGGGCTTCCCGGATGGCAACTCCTTCCTCGCCGCTTTGCCGGCTCTGCCGCCTCAGGTGCAGAATCTGTTCGCGCAGACCGTGACCACCAACGTGCAGAATGCTGCGGGCGGTCTGGCCACCATCGACGTGGCCAACCAGGT
The DNA here is from genome assembly GCF_029873155.1 of Pseudomonas sp. BN515. Classification (NCBI taxonomy): domain Bacteria; kingdom Pseudomonadati; phylum Pseudomonadota; class Gammaproteobacteria; order Pseudomonadales; family Pseudomonadaceae; genus Pseudomonas; species Pseudomonas sp. BN515. The sequence goes on from NZ_SSOH01000088.1 coordinate 43,415, forward strand.
CAACGCCCGTCGTGAGTACGCCGAAGACATCCGCATGTACGGCTTCAGCTTCAACACCACCGTGGGCGATGCCTCGGTATTCGGTGAACTGGCCTACCGTCCGAACCTGCCGATCGGTATCGCCACCACCAACGACCTGCTGGGCGACCTGTTGCTCCAGGCGCCGCAACTGGCGTCCGGCAGCACCGTCAACATTGGCGGTCAGGACGTGCAACTGGGCGACTCGATTCACAACTCCGAACGCGTAGAAGCCTTCAACACCTCTCTGGGCACCATCTACAACTTCGGTCCGTCGCTGTCCTTCGACTCCCTGATCGGCGTGGCAGAACTGGCGTCCGAGCACCTGCGCGGCAGCGACCTGCAGTACACCGCGTTCAACGGCCAGAAGCGCTACTACTCCGGCCGCGGCAACAACTCCTACGTATCCGGTGGCGATCGCGACGACCAGGTCAACAAGAACGCCTACGGCTACACCCTGCTGGTGTCCGGTACCTGGAACGACGTCTATGCCGGCGTGAACATCTCCCCCTACGCCGTCTACAAGGACGACTTCGAGGGCAACTCCTACCAGACCGGCAGCTTCATCGAAGGTCGCAAGGCCTACACCCTCGGCGTCAAGGCGACCTACCTGAACAGCCTGGAAGCCGAACTGCAGTACACCGAGTTCTACGGCGGCGGCCAGAACAACTCGGTACGCGACCGCGACAACATCGGCTTCAACGTCAAGTACTCCTTCTAAGCACAAGAACAATACGGGCGCCCTGGCGGCGCCCGATACAGACTCATCACGGAGAACCCACATGCTGAAAAAGCTTTCGCTGATTAGCGCCGCGGTTGCCCTGGCGCTCTCCGCCAGCGCCGCCCTGGCCTCGGTTTCGGCCCAGGACGCCGCCAAGCTTGGCGCCAGCCTGACCCCCTTCGGTGCCGAGAAGGCCGGCAACGCCGCTGGCACCATCCCGGCCTGGACCGGTGGCATCACCCAGGCTCCGGCAGGCTACAAGTCCGGCCAGCACCATCCGGACCCGTTCCCGGAAGACAAGCCGCTGTTCACCATCACCAAGGCGAACCTGGACCAGTACAAGGCCAACCTGACCCCGGGTCAGATCGCCCTGTTCAACGCCTACCCGAACAGCTTCCAGATGCCGGTGTACCAGACCCGCCGCTCCGGCTCCGCGCCGCAGTGGGTGTATGACAACACCGTCAAGAACGCCACCACCGCCAAACTGCTGGACGGCGGCAACGGCTTCTCCGATGCCTACGGCGGCATCCCGTTCCCGATCCCGCAGAACGGCGTCGAGGCCCTGTGGAACCACATCACCCGTTATCGCGGCAGCTACATCGTGCGCCGCGCCTCGGAAGTGGCCGTGCAGCGCAATGGCGACTACTCGCTGGTGACGTCGCAGCAGGAAGCCCGGTTCAAGTACTACAACCCGCAAGGTACTTACGCCGACCTGAACAACATCCTGTTCTACTACCTGTCCTTCACCAAGAGCCCGGCTCGCCTGGCGGGTGGTGCGACCCTGGTCCACGAGACCCTTGACCAGGTGAAGGAACCGCGCCAGGCCTGGGGCTACAACGCCGGCCAGCGTCGCGTGCGCCGTGCACCGAACCTTGCCTATGACACTCCGATCGCTGCTGCCGACGGCCTGCGTACCGCCGACGACACCGACATGTTCAACGGCGCTCCGGACCGTTACGACTGGAAGCTGGTGGGCAAGAAGGAAATCTACATCCCGTACAACAACTACAAGGTTTCCAGCCCTGAAGTTAAGTACAAGGACCTGCTGCAGCCTGGCCACCTGAACCCGGCCTTTACCCGCAACGAACTGCACCGCGTGTGGGTCGTGGAAGGCACCCTGAAGTCCGGCGCCCGCCACATCTACTCCAAGCGCACCCTGTTCCTCGACGAGGACAGCTGGCAAGCCGCTGTGGTCGACCAGTACGACGGCCGTGGTGAACTGTGGCGCGTATCGGTGGCCTACCTGAAGAACTACTACGACCTGCCGACCACCTGGTCCGCACTCGACGTGTTCCACGACCTGCAGGCCCGCCGCTACCACGTGCAGAACCTGGACAACGAAGAGCCGACCACCATCGACTTCACCCAGGCCACGCCGGACGATGGCTACTTCAAGCCGTCCGCCCTGCGTCGTCGCGGTACTCGCTGATCCCGCAGTGCTCCATGAAAAAGGCCGCTACTCGTAGCGGCCTTTTTCTTTTGGGGAACGGGAATGCCGTGTTACAGAGCGCCACCTGCGCTTAACAAAACATAACGTCCCGCTGATTGTGCGCGCTTTCCAAAGCTGGCTAGGATTAGTGCGCTGCCTGCCCTGGGCAGCGTCCACCTATAACAAAAAGGGGAAAGGTGTATGAGTGAGCCCGTCATGCGGCGCACCCCGTCCGGCCTCTGTGTGGATAGCCTCCACAAGCCGACGTTCCGCTACCACTCGCCGCTGGCCAAAGCGCTCTCGCTGTTCAGTGTGCTCTCTGTCCTTGCTGTAGCCGCTGCGCCCATTACCGCATCCGCGCTGGCCGCTGATGCACCCGTCCTCTCCATCGAATCGCCCAAGGCCGTAAGCAGCCTGCTGCTCGATGTCGCCCACGCGGGCAAGCGCCTGGTGGCTGTTGGCGACCGTGGCCACATTCTCTATTCCGACGACAACGGCAAGTCCTGGACCCAGGCCAAGGTGCCTACCCGCCAGATGCTCACCGCTGTCTTCTTCATCGATGACAAGAAAGGCTGGGCTGTCGGCCACGACGCGCAGATCCTCGCGAGCGAGGATGGCGGCGCGACCTGGACCCAACAGTTCGAAGACCTGCAACGGGAAGCCCCGCTGCTGGACGTCTGGTTCAAGGATGCCAGCACCGGCTTCGCCGTGGGCGCCTATGGCGCGCTGCTGGCCACCCGCGACGGTGGCAAGAACTGGGAAGACGTCAGCGACCGCCTCGACAACGAAGACCAGTACCACCTCAATGCCATCGCCGCCGTGAAGGACTCCGGTCTGTTCGTGGTAGGCGAGGCCGGCAGCATGTTCCGTTCCGCCGACTGGGGCGAGACCTGGGAGCGCCTCGAAGGCCCCTACGAGGGCTCGCTGTTCGGTGCCCTCGGGACCGCCGAGCCGGGCGTCGTGATCGCCTACGGTCTGCGTGGCCACCTGTTCCGTTCCGCGGACTTCGGCAACACCTGGGAAACCGTGCCGCTGAAAGCCGGCAATGGTGAACTGGAGTTCGGCCTGTCCGGCGGCGCCTTGCTGCCCGATGGCAGCCTGGTGGTCGTCGGCCACGGCGGCAGTGTGCTGAAGAGCACCGACAGTGGCCGCAGCTTCACCGTGGTGAACCGCAGCGATCGACTGTCGCTGGCCAGTGTCATCGCCGACGAGAAAGGCAACCTGATCCTGGTGGGACAGGGCGGTGTACGCGTAGCGTCCCCGACCGGCGCCGAGCTGGGCCAACTATAAGAAAAGGCGGAGAGTTTCGATGAGTACCCATCACCAGGACAAGGCGACCTTCCTGGAGCGCCTGATCTTCAACAACCGGCCGGCGGTGATCGTCATCTGCCTGCTGGTCAGTGTCTTCCTCTTCTGGCAGGCCATGCACGTACGGCCGTCCACCAGTTTCGAGAAGATGATCCCGCTGCATCATCCGTACATCCAGAAGATGCTCGAACACCGCAATGACCTGGCCAACCTGGGCAACACCGTGCGTATCTCGGTGGAAGCGGTCAACGGCGACATCTTCAGCAAGGAGTACATGGAGACCCTGCGTCAGATCCACGACGAGGTCTTCTACATCCCTGGCGTCGACCGTTCCGGCCTGAAGTCCCTGTGGAGCCCGAGCGTTCGCTGGACTGAAGTGACCGAGGAAGGCTTCGCCGGCGGCGAGGTCATCCCGCAGACCTACGACGGCTCCGCGGCGAGCCTGGAAGAGCTGCGCAACAACGTGCTCAAGTCCGGCCAGATCGGCCGCCTGGTAGCCAACAACTTCAAGTCCAGCATCGTCGACGTGCCCCTGCTCGAGTCCTACCCGGACCCGAACGACCAGGGCAAGCTGATGAAGCTCGACTACCGCCAGTTCTCCCACGAGCTGGAAGAGAAGATCCGCGACAAGTACCAGGCGCAGAACCCCAACGTGAAAGTCCACGTGGTGGGCTTCGCCAAGAAGGTGGGCGACCTGATCGATGGTTTGATCATGGTGGTGATGTTCTTCGGCATCGCCTTCCTCATCACCCTGGTGCTGCTCTACTGGTTCACCTGGTGTATCCGCAGCACCATCGCCGTGCTCTCCACCACCTTGGTGGCGGTGATCTGGCAGCTGGGCCTGATGCACACCGTCGGCTTCGGTCTCGACCCCTACTCGATGCTGGTGCCCTTCCTGATCTTCGCCATCGGTATTTCTCACGGCGTGCAGAAGATCAACGGTATCGCCCTGCAATCCAGTGATGCCGACAACGCCCTGACGGCGGCCCGGCGCACCTTCCGCCAGCTGTTCCTGCCCGGCATGATCGCTATCCTGGCGGACGCCGTGGGCTTCATCACCCTGCTGATCATCGACATCGGCGTGATCCGCGAGCTGGCCATCGGCGCCTCCATCGGTGTGGCGGTGATCGTCTTCACCAACCTGATCCTGCTGCCGGTTGCCATTTCCTACGTAGGCATCAGCAGTAAGGCCATCGAGCGCAGCAAGAAGGACGCCAAGCGCGACCATCCGTTCTGGCGCCTGCTGTCCAACTTCGCCCACCCGGTGGTTGCGCCGATTTCCGTGGTCATCGCTCTGATCGGCTTCGGTGGTGGTCTGTGGTACGGCCAGAACCTGAAGATCGGCGACCTCGACCAGGGCGCTCCGGAACTGCGTCCGGACTCGCGCTACAACCAGGACAACAACTTCATCATCAACAACTACTCCACCAGCTCTGACGTATTGGTGGTCATGGTCAAGACCGGCCCCGAGGGCTGCTCCACCCATGAGGCCCTGGCGCCGGTGGATGAGCTGATGTGGAAGATGGAGAACACGCCGGGCGTGCAGTCCGCCATCTCCATGGTCACCGTCTCCAAGCAGGTGATCAAAGGGATGAACGAAGGCAACCTGAAGTGGGAAACCCTGTCCCGCAACCAGGACGTGCTGAACAACTCCATCAGCCGCGCTGAAGGCCTGTACAACTCCGACTGCTCGCTGGCACCGGTGCTGGTGTTCCTCAACGATCACAAGGCCGAGACCCTGTCCCGCGCCGTGGCCGTCGTGGAAGAGTTCGCCAAGGAACACGACAAGGACGGCCTGCAGTTCCTCCTGGCCGCCGGTAACGCCGGCATTGAAGCGGCCACCAACGAGGTGATCGCCCAGGCTGAACTGACCATCCTGATCCTGGTGTACATCTGCGTTGCCGTGATGTGCCTGATCACCTTCCGCTCCATTGCCGCGACCCTGTGCATCGTGCTGCCGCTGATCCTCACCTCGGTGCTGGGCAACGCGCTGATGGCCTGGCTGGGTATCGGCGTGAAAGTGGCGACCCTGCCGGTGATCGCGCTGGGTGTGGGTATCGGTGTCGACTACGGCATCTACATCTACAGCCGCCTGGAAAGCTTCCTGCGTGCCGGCCTGCCGCTGCAAGAGGCCTACTACGAGACCCTGAAGTCCACCGGCAAGGCCGTGCTCTTCACCGGCCTCTGCCTGGCCATCGGCGTCGCCACCTGGATCTTCTCGGCCATCAAGTTCCAGGCCGACATGGGTCTGATGCTGACCTTCATGCTCCTCTGGAACATGTTCGGTGCCCTGTGGCTGCTGCCTGCCCTGGCGCGCTTCCTGATCAAGCCCGAGAAACTCGCGGGCAAGGTCGGTGGTTCGCTGCTGGCCCACTGAGCCTGATCGCTTGAAAAAGAACCGCGGCCCTGGCCGCGGTTTTTTTATGCGCGTGGATTGTTGTTGCTACGCATAACGCTGGGCCTCGCGCTGCTCGGACCAACCTACGGCAGGCCTGCGGCCTGCTTGGCGAATGAATTCGCCCCTACAAGGAAGCACCCGTAGGTTGCGGCTGAGCACAGCGAAGCCCAACGATCATAGTCACGTCCGCGCGTTGGACTTCGTTCCTCTGCCCAGCCTACGGCAGGCCTGCGGCCTGCTTGGCGAATGAATTCGTCCCCACAAGGAAACACCCGTAGGTTGCGGCTGAGCACAGCGAAGCCCAACGATCATGGTCACGTCCGCGCGTTGGGCTTCGTTCCTCTGCCCAACCTACGGCAGGCCTGCGGCCTGCTTGGCGAATGAATTCGCCCCTACAGGGAAAGTGAGAAGACCGACCTCTTGCACGGACCAACCCCCTCTCCCTCTGGGAGAGGGCGGGGGTGAGGGAGATCCGGGCTGGCTGGGACTTCGGAGGGGAGGCCGGCGGCCTCCTTCGCGCATGACTTCGCCCCCCCGCAGGGACGTGCAAAGCTCAGGCTAACCCTGGAGTGGAGAGGGTCAGCGCGGATAAAGCGGCGGCAGCTGGCTCGGCTCGCCCGTGGTTTGCTGTTCCACCTGGGGAGCGGGGAGGGCGCGGATGGCTTTCCACAGGTCTTCACCCTGCCAATGCTGGCCGGCTTCGCTGTAGAGGGCGCCGTTGAGCCCGTCCATGGCATCGGACAGCGGTACGAAGCGGGCGGCCATGTCGGCGAGGGTTTCCGGCTGCTGGCGGGCCCAGTTGTCGAGGGCCTGGCGAGTGGCGTGGGAATCGTTGGACTGGCAGGCGCGGCGCAGTTCGTCCAGCAGGGTGCGCGGACTCGGGCCGGTCTGGACCGTAGGCAGGATCGCCGGCTGGCGACGTGCGCGCCACCACAGGCCGAAGCCCAGCAGGGTGGTGCAGGCGAGCAGGGCGCAGGCGAGTTGCCAGGGCCAGAGCCGCGCCAGGACAACCGCATTGCCGACCGCTGTTCCCGCGCTCTGCGCCGGGTTGGCCTCCAGCTCGGGGTTGATGGCGACCTCCAGGGTCCGCGCAGCGATCTCGCTGCGCTCCAGGCGGTTATCCCGGGTGTTCCACCAGGTGATGCTGACCGCCGGCAATTCCAGGCGGCCGTTGGTGGTGGGCACCAGCGCTTCGCGCTCTTCGCGGCTGCCAATGAGCCCGCGCTCGTCGATCTTGTTGCCCAGTTGCGGCTGGTCGGGATAGCGCCGCAGGCCCTGGGCCTGGGTGGCTGGCAGGGGAGGGATCTGCGCGCTGGAAAGGCCTTCGACGTTCAGCATCAGGCTGCGGGTCAGCGAGTCGCCAGTCTGTACGCTGCCGGGGTCCGGGCTCCAGGACTCGGTCAGGACCAGGTTGCGTGCAGGCAGCCACGGCACGTCGGCCGGGTAGTCGGCGGGTTTGGGTAGCACGGTGAGCGGGATGCGCGGCGAGTTCACCCGGGTCTGCTTGCCGGGGCGGGGGCCGAAGGGCTGGTAGCCGGTTTCGCTGGCAGGGTCCACCAGAGTGGCGCTGAACACCTGCGGAGGGATGTTCAGCACACCACTTTTCTGCGGGAAGACGGCATAACGCACCTCGATCACGCCGTGGCGCACGCCGTTGATTTCTTTCTCGTAGGTGCGCGGATCGCCCAGTTGTTCGACGCGGGCGTCGTCCATCTGCAGGGGACTCAGGCTGCTGTCGTCGTAGAGGGAAACCGAGTGGTAGATGCGCAGGGTGAGGATGGCCTGGGCCTGTACGTAGACGCTTTCCTGGTCGAGGCTGGCGTCGATGAACACCGGGGCGAGGTTGCTGCTGCCGGATTTCTCGGACTTCTCGGCCTTCGCCACCTGCAGGGTGATCGGCGCGCTGTGGACATCGCCCAGCTTCAGCGCCGGAATGGTGACGAAGCCGGTTTGTTTCGGCTGCAGGGTAATGATCCAGCGGGTGGCGCGGTCGTTCTTGCCGTTGAGGGTGCTGAGCTGGTTGATCTGACGGGTGCCGAGCACCTCGAAGGTGGCGTCCAGCGGCGCCAGGTCAGGCTTGCCGAACAGGGTCGGGTCGGAGGATTCGAGGGTCAGCTCGACGGTCTCGCCCTCACTCAGCCGCGTCCGGTCGACGTTGGCGGAAAAGCCGGCGGCCTGGACGGCCAACGCCACCAGGCTGAGGAGGAGGGTGCATAGCAGGCGCGTCATCACTGTTCTTCCTGGCGCTGTTGCTGTTCATACCAGAACTTGCGGCGCAGCAGTTCGGCGGGGTCGTCCGGAATCTGCCGCAGCCATTGTTCGAGGGCTTGGCGACGCTCTTCGCCCAGGGGTTCGGCACTGGCGGTCTGGGCCTGGGTGGCATCCGTAGGTGTAGCTTCTTCGGCGGTGCCGCCGGTGGCGGAACGAGTCTGGCCCCCCGGCTGGGTTTCGCCGTTGCCTTGCTGCGGGGCCTTGTTGTCCGCGTCCTGCTCACCGGACTGGGTTTGCGCCGTGTTCTGCTCGCCGGCTTGGCCGGCCTGTTGTTGCTCACTGCCTTGCTGGTCAGGGGCGTTGCTACTGGCTTCGGCCTCGCGCTGCCGCAACAGTTCCTCCACCAGCGCCTTGTTCTTCTTTGCCGCAGCCAGGTCGGGCTGGCGTTGCAGCGCGGAATCGTAGGCGTCGATCGCCGCTTCCAGCTCCCCGGCCTGGGCCAGGGCATTGCCGCGGTTGTAGTGGTCCGCCGCGTTGTCGCCCTGGGCGAAGCGAGCGGCGGCCTCGGCGTAATCGCCGGCCTGGTAGAGCGCCATGCCTTGCCAGCGTGGATCGTTGAAATGCAGCGCCGCCTCGGCAGGCTGCTGGGCCTGCAACAGGCGCTGGCCCTGCTGGTCCGGGCGTAGCCAGAGGTCCTCGAAATCCATGGCCAGGCTGGGGCGCGGCAGTACCAGCAACAGCGGCAGGCAGAACAACCAGCCTCGGCGCCCGGCGCAGGCTGCGATCAGCAACAGGGGAAGCAGCAGCCAGTGGCCCTGGTCGGCCCAGGCCGCCAGGCGGGCAATTTCGCCGGTGTCGCGCAGGCTACCGGGACCATCGAGCAAGCCCAGATTGCGCAGGTCGTCTTCATCGAGCTGGACACTGCTGTAGCGGCCACCCAGCTCGGCGGCGAATCGGCGCAGCTGGCCACTGTCGAGCTTGGGCAGGAGGATGGCGCCGTGGTCGTCCTTGAGGAAGCCGCCATCCTCCTGGGCGATGGGGGCGCCCGCCGCCGTGCCGATACCGAGGACGGCCAGACGCTCCGAGCGGGACCCGAGGGCCTTGCGGATACTGGTCTGTTCCTGTTCGTCGAGGCCACTGGTAATCAGCAGCAGGCGGCCCTGACCCTGGGCACCCTGTTCCAGCAACTTGAGGGCCCTGGCAACGGCCAGGTCGGCGCGGTGACCCTTCTCCGGCATGATCGAGGGCTTCAGGGCGTCGATCAGGTTGAGGCTGGTCATCAGGTCGTCGGACAGCGGCACCAGGCTGTGGGCGCTGCCGGCGTAGACGATGATTGCTGTCTGCGCGTCGCGACGGGCGTCCAGCAAGTCGCGCAGCTTGCGCTTGGCCTGCTCCAGGCGGCTCGGTGCGATATCGGTGGCAAGCATCGATGGCGTCAGCTCCAGCATCACCACCAACGGGTCGGCACGTTTCTGCGTGCTTTGTTCCATCAGTTGCCAGCTGGGCCCCAGCAGCGCCACCAGACACAGCATCCAGGCCAGGCCGAGGGCCAGCCAGGGCAAGCGGTTGTTGCCCAGGCGGCCGCCGCTGAGCAGCCAGGGCTGGAAGGCCCGGGGCAGCAGTTGCTCCCAGCGCCCGCTGCGGCGTTCACGGTGCCAGAGTTGCCAGAGCAGCCAGCCCAACAGGGGCAGCAGAAGCAGCCAGACAGGGCGCAGCCAGTGGGGCCAGAGCTCCATCATGTGCGCCTCCGCAGCCACTGCGGCCGCTGCTGCAGGGCGTGGGGCCAGAGCACGCGGCAGACCAGCGCGATGCTCAGCAGCAGGGCACCGGCCAGGGGCCAGCTGTAGAGCGAGTAGGCCGGGCGTGCCTGACTGGCGCGTTGGGTCACCGGTTCAAGGTGGTCGAGGCTTTGCTCGATCTGTTCCAGTTCCTGGCTGCTGCGCGCGCGGAAGTACTGGCCGCCCGTCTGTTCGGCGATGGCGGTCAGGGTGGGTTCGTCGAGGTCCATGCTCGGGTTGAGGCCGAGGATGCCGAGCACGTCGCTCTGCTCCGGATCGGCGCCGATACCGATGGTGTAGATCTTCACCTGCTCCTCGGCCGCCAGGCGCGCGGCGGTCAGCGGGTCGATCTCGCCGCCGGTATTGGCGCCGTCGGTGATCAGGACCAGTACGCGGCTGTTGGCGGGGCGCTGGCGCAGGCGTTTCACTGCCAGGCCGATGGCGTCGCCGATGGCGGTGTTCTTGCCGGCGATGCCGATCAGGGCTTCATCCAGCCAGGTGCGCACGGTTTCGCGGTCGAATGTCAGCGGCGCCTGCACGTAGGCCTGGCTGCCGAACAGGATGAGGCCGATGCGATCGCCGCGGCGACCGTCGATGAACTCGCCCATCAAGTGCTTCACCAGCGTCAGCCGGCTGACGTCTTCTTCTTCCCACTTCATGTCGGCGTAGTCCATGGAACCGGACACATCCACCGCCAGCAGCAGGTCGCGACCGCTGATGGGCATCGGCTGCGGCTCGCCGACCCATTCCGGGCGGGCGGCAGCGCAGAGCAGCAATAGCCAGAGCAGGACGAAGGGGGCCTGCTGGCGCCACGCTGGCAGGTTGGCGCGGGCGCGCCGGCCGATCAGGCCTTCGAGGTCGGCGAGGAAGCTTACCTTGAGCGCCGCGTCGCCGCTGTCCGCCGGCGGCAGCAGCACGCGCAGCACCCAGGGCAGTGGGGCGAGGATGAAGATCCAGGGCCAGGCGAACTCAAACATGCTTGCGGATCCAGGTCTCGACGGACTGGTAGAGGCCGGCGATGGCCTTGTCATCCAGTTTGCACTGCGGGCGATAGGCGCCTTCGACCAGGATCATCCAGCGGGTCAGGCCGGCGGCCGGGCAGCGGTTGTCGAGGTAGGCCAGCCAGGCTCGGCCGCTCAGGGTGTGGCTGTGATCTCCGGGGTAATGCATGCGGCAAAGACGCTTGAGCAGTCCGTTGAGCTCCTGCAACCAGGGGCCGGCCGGCGCACCGTCATAGGGTTTGGACAGGCGCGACAGTTCATCCAGAGCAGCCTGGCGCGCCGGGTCCAGCGGCTGCTCGGTTTGCACGGCATCCTGCCGCACTTGCCGCTGCCACCAGTGCCACAGGCCCCAGCCCAGCAACCCGAGCAGCGGTGGCAGGCACCACCAGCCGGGAGCGGGGGGCCACCACGATATGGCGGCCGGGGCGATGAGCGGCTCCAGCCCATCCAGCGGGTTCATCGCGCACCCCGGTGCTGCAGGTAGTCGCGCAGTTGCTCGATCATGCCTTCCTGGGTCGACAGCGGCAGCAGCAGGACGCCGAGGCGCTGGGCCAGGCGTTCCCAGCGTGCGACGCGGGCTTCGCCCTGTTCGCGGTAGGCCTGGCGCAGGTCCGCCGCGTGGGTATCCAGTTCCAGTTGGGCGCCTTGCTCGGCGAAGCGCAACAGGCCGGCAGCAGGCAGGGCGTGGTCCAGTGGGTCGGAAACCGGCATGAGGATCAGGTCGGTGTGGCGGGCGAGCAGGGCGATCTGTTGTTCGGCGGTATCGGACAGCGCGCGTTCGTCGCAGAGAATCACCACCAGGCTGCCCGGACGCAGCACCTCGCGGGCGCGGCGCAGGGCCAGGCTGAAGCCCTCGCGCTGTGAGCTGCCCGGGCTGCCGAGGGCCTGATTGGCGCGGGCCAGGCGGCTGAGCAGTTGCAGCAGGCTTTGCTTGCTGCGCCGCGGCTTGATTTCGTGATGGTCATGGTCGCTGAACACCAGGCCGCCGACCCGGTCGTTGTGGGCCAGCGCCGCCCAGCCCATGAGGCTGGCGGCTTGGGCGGCGAGCACCGACTTGAATACCAGCCCGGTGCCGAAGAACAGACGCTGGGTCTGTTCGACCATGATGAACACCGGCCGCTCACGTTCTTCGTGGAACAGCTTGGTATGGGGTTCCTGGGTACGTGCGGTGACACGCCAGTCGATGGTGCGGACATCGTCGCCGGCCTGGTAGATACGCACCTGGTCGAAGTCCACGCCACGGCCACGCAGCTTGGAGTGGTGGAGGCCGATCAGCGGGCTGCGGCGCGCGGGGCTGGAGAATAATTGCACTTCCCGGACCCGGTGGCGCATGTCGATCAGCTCGGCCAGGTCCACATGCACGCCTTCCGCGCTGGCGGCCGGCGGGGCATCGCCGGGCGTCGCCGGGCGGCGCTTCCTGACCCGGAACTTCCAGGCCGCCGCTTTCAGGCGCATCAGGCCACCGCTACCACATCCAGGATGCGCTGGATCACCCGGTCCTGGTCGATACCGGCGGCTTCTGCTTCGAACGAGAGAATAATGCGATGGCGTAGCACGTCGAAGAGCACCGCCTGGATGTCTTCCGGGCTGACGAAGTCGCGACCGGCCATCCAGGCATGGGCGCGGGCGCAGCGGTCGAGGGCGATGGAACCACGCGGGCTGGCGCCCCAGGCCAGCCACTCGGCCAGCTCAGGGTCGAACTTGGCCGGGGTGCGGGTGGCCATGACCAGGTGCACCAGGTACTCCTCCACCGCGTCGGCCATGTAGAGCCCGAGGATTTCCTTGCGCGCGGCGAAGATCGCCTGCTGGCTGACCTGATGCTCGGCCTTGGTTTCGCCGTGCAGCGCTTCGCCCCGGGCCTGCTGGAGGATCTTGCGTTCCACCGAGGCATCCGGGAAACCGATGCGCACGTGCATCAGGAAACGGTCGAGCTGGGCTTCAGGCAGGGGGTAGGTGCCTTCCTGTTCGATGGGGTTCTGGGTCGCCATCACCAGGAACAGCGGCGGCAGGTCGTAGGTCGAGCGGCCGATGGACACCTGGCGCTCGGCCATGGCCTCCAGCAGCGCCGACTGCACCTTCGCCGGTGCGCGGTTGATCTCGTCGGCCAGCACCAGGTTGTGGAAGATCGGTCCCTGCTGGAAGACGAAACTGCCGTTCTCCGGGCGGTAGATCTCGGTGCCGGTGATGTCCGCCGGCAGCAGGTCCGGGGTGAACTGGATGCGATGGAACTCGGCTTCCACGCCGTCTGCCAGGTCCTTGATGGCCTTGGTCTTGGCCAGGCCGGGCGCGCCCTCCACCAGCAGGTGACCGTCGGCTAGCAGCGCGATCAGCAGGCGATCGATGAGTTTTTCCTGGCCGAGAATCTGGGTGGAAAGGAAGTTACGCAGGGCGACTAGCGCTTCACGGTGTTCCATCGATGGGCTCGTTGAACTGGGGAAAAGAGAGCTGTAAGCCCTCAGGTGATGACGCATAACTTTAATCCAGACCAGGGGAGGCGGCCTAGAAGAGCCTGAATTCAGGCGATGGTTCCGTGACGCGGACGAATATTCGTGGGCGTTGCGCGGCCCATTCCTACACCTTCGGGTCGAGAGTACGGCATTGGTAAAAGCGGACTCTGATTGAACGAATATGTCGCAGCGCCGTAAGCGTCCCGCATTACTCCCTCGTTAAGCTTTCGCGGCAATGGTGACCGCCGGGTCGCAGTTGTCCCCCGGCGTTCTCCCGGAGCAGGGTCACACTGCCCGGATCGACCTGTGGCCCTTCCTCCGCACGTAGGCGTTCTACGCTTAATTCCAACGAAACGAGCCCAGCGGAGCACAACCATGACGTCCTTCACCGCAGCCAGCAAAGCCGACTTCCAGCACCAACTGCAAGCGGCCCTGGCGCAGCACGTCAGCGAAAAGGCGTTGCCACAAGTAGCCCTGTTCGCCGAGCAATTCTTCGGCATCATCGCGCTCGACGAACTGACCCAGCGCCGGCTGTCCGACCTTGTCGGCTGCACCCTCTCGTCCTGGCGCCTGCTGGAGCGCTTCGACCCCGCCAACCCTGAAGTGCGGGTGTTCAACCCCGACTACGAGAAGCACGGTTGGCAATCCACCCACACCGCCGTGGAAGTGCTGCACCCGGACATCCCGTTCCTCGTCGACTCGGTTCGCATGGAGCTGAACCGCCGCGGCTACAGCATCCACACCCTGCAGAACAACGTCATCAGCGTGCGCCGCAATGCCAAGGGCGACCTGGTGGAAGTCCTGCCCAAGGGCACCCAGGGCAAGGACGTGCGCCAGGAATCGATGATGTTCCTGGAGATCGACCGCTGCGCCAACAACGGCGCCATGAAGACCCTGGAAAAGGCCCTGCTGGAAGTGTTGGGCGATGTCCGCGTGGCCGTGGCCGATTTCAAGCCGATGAAGGCCAAGGCCCAGGAACTGCTGGCCTGGCTGGACAAGGCCAAGCTCAAGGTCGATGGCGAAGAGCTGGCCGAAGTGAAGGTGTTCATGGACTGGTTGCTGGACGACCACTTCACCTTCCTGGGTTATGAAGAATTCACCGTGGCCGACGAGAAGAGCGGCGGCCACCTGGTCTATGACGAGAAATCCCTGCTGGGTGTCTCCAGGCTGCGTCGCGCTGGCCTGAAGAAGGAAGAGCTGCATATCGAGACCGAGGCTCTGGAGTATCTGCGCGGGCCGATGCTGCTGTCCTTCGCCAAGGCTGCCGAGCCAAGCCGTGTGCACCGTCCGGCCTACCCGGACTTCGTGTCCATCCGTGAACTGGATGCCAAGGGCAAGGTGATCAAGGAGTGCCGCTTCATGGGCCTCTACACCTCGGCCGTGTACGCCGAAAGCGTCGGCCGCATCCCCTACATCCGCCGCAAGGTGGCCGAGATCCAGCGCCGCTCCGGCTTCGATGCCAAGGCCCACCTGGGCAAGGAACTGGCCCAGGTACTGGAAGTGCTGCCGCGCGACGACCTGTTCCAGACCCCGGTGGACGATCTGTTCACCACCGCCATGTCCATCGTGCAGATGCAGGAACGCAACAAGATCCGCCTGTTCCTGCGCCGCGATCCCTATGGCCGCTTCGCTTACGCCCTGGCTTATGTCCCGCGTGACGTCTACTCCACCGAGACCCGCCTGAAGATCCAGCAGATCCTGATGGAGCGCCTGCAGGCCAGCGATTGCGAGTTCTGGACCTTCTTCTCCGAATCCGTGCTGGCGCGGGTGCAGTTCATCCTGCGCCTCGATCCGAAGAACAAGCTGCACGTCGATACGGCGATGCTGGAGAAGGAAGTCATCCAGGCCTGCCGTTCCTGGAAGGACGACTATGCCAGCCTGATCAACGAAAGCTTCGGCGAAGGGCAGGGCACCCGCGTGCTGGCCGACTTCCCGAAAGGCTTCCCGGCCGGCTATCGCGAGCGCTTCGCCCCGCACTCGGCGGTGGTGGACATGCAGCACCTGTACAGCCTGTCCGACGAGCGCCCGCTGGTGATGAGCTTCTACCAGCCGCTGGCCCAGGGTGAGCAGCAGCTGCATTGCAAGCTGTACCACGCTGACAACCCGCTGGCGCTGTCCGATGTGCTGCCGATCCTGGAGAACCTCGGCCTGCGCGTGCTGGGCGAGTTCCCCTACCGCCTGGTGCGCCAGGACGGTCGCCAGTACTGGATCCACGACTTCGCCTTCACCAGCGCCCTGGGCGATGAAGTCGATCTCCAGGAACTCAACGACACCCTGCAGGACGCCTTCGTGCATATCGTTGGTGGCCATGCCGAGAACGATGCCTTCAACCGCCTGGTGCTGACCGCCGCCATGCCCTGGCGCGATGTGGCCCTGCTGCGTGCCTATGCGCGCTACCTGAAGCAGATCCGCCTGGGCTTCGACCTGTCCTACATCGCCAGCACCCTGCTGAACCACGCCAACATCGCCAAGGAACTGGTGCGCCTGTTCAAGACCCGCTTCTACCTGGCGCGCAAGCTGGCGGCTGATGACCTGGACGACAAGCAGCAGAAGCTGGAGCAGGCCATCCTCGGTGAGCTGGACAATGTCGCGGTGCTCAACGAAGACCGCATCCTGCGTCGCTACCTGGACCTGATCAAGGCGACCCTGCGCACCAACTTCTATCAGCCCGACGCGGCTGGCCAGAACAAGTCCTACTTCAGCTTCAAACTGAGCCCGCGCCTGATTCCCGAAATCCCGCGTCCGGTGCCCAAGTTCGAGATCTTCGTCTACTCGCCGCGGGTTGAAGGCGTGCACCTGCGCTTCGGCGACGTGGCGCGCGGCGGCCTGCGCTGGTCCGACCGTGAAGAAGACTTCCGTACCGAAGTGCTGGGCCTGGTGAAGGCGCAGCAGGTGAAGAACGCCGTGATCGTGCCCATGGGCGCCAAGGGCGGCTTCATTCCGCGTCGCCTGCCGGTGGGCGGCAGCCGTGACGATATCCAGGCCGAGGCCATTGCCTGCTATCGCATCTTCATTTCCGGCCTGCTGGATGTCACCGACAACCTCAAGGAAGGCAAGGTGGTGCCGCCGGCCAACGTGGTGCGCCATGACGTCGATGACCCCTATCTGGTAGTGGCGGCCGACAAGGGCACCGCGACCTTCTCCGACATCGCCAACGGAATTGCCCAGGAATATGGCTTCTGGCTGGGCGACGCCTTCGCCTCCGGCGGTTCGGCCGGCTACGACCACAAGGGCATGGGCATCACTGCCAAGGGCGGCTGGGTATCGGTGCAGCGTCACTTCCGTGAGCGCGGCATCGATGTGCAGAAGGACAACTTCACCGTGATCGGCATCGGCGACATGGCCGGCGACGTGTTCGGCAACGGCCTGCTGCTGTCGGACAAGCTGCAACTGGTGGCTGCCTTCAACCACATGCACATCTTCATCGACCCGAACCCGGACGCGGCTTCCAGCTTCGTCGAGCGCCAGCGCATGTTCGAGCTGCCGCGTTCTTCCTGGGCCGACTACGACACCAAGCTGATCTCCGAAGGCGGCGGCATCTTCCTGCGCAGTGCCAAGAGCATCGCCATCAGCCCGCAGATGCAGCAGCGCTTCGAGATCGAAGCCGACAAGCTGACCCCCACCGAACTGCTGAATGCGCTGCTGAAGGCGCCGGTCGACCTGCTCTGGAACGGCGGTATCGGCACCTACGTCAAGGCCAGCAGCGAAAGCCACGCGGACGTGGGCGACAAGGCCAACGACGCCTTGCGCGTAGACGGCCGCGAACTGCGCGCCAAGGTGGTGGGCGAGGGCGGCAACCTGGGCATGACCCAGCTGGGCCGCGTCGAGTACGGCCTCAACGGTGGCGCCAGCAACACCGACTTCATCGACAACGCCGGCGGCGTGGACTGCTCGGACCATGAGGTCAACATCAAGATCCTGCTCAACGAGATCGTGGCCAATGGCGACATGACCGGCAAACAGCGCAACAAGCTGCTGGCCGAGATGACCGATGACGTGGGCAACCTGGTGCTGGGCAACAACTACAAGCAGACCCAGGCGCTCTCCCTGGCACAGCGCCGCGCTCGCGAGAAGATCGGCGAGTACAAGCGCCTGATGACCGCTCTGGAAGCGGCCGGCAAGCTGGACCGTGGCCTGGAGTTCCTGCCCGCAGACGAAGAGCTGAACGAGCGCATCGCCAATGGCCAGGGCCTGACCCGTCCCGAGCTGTCGGTGCTGATCTCCTACAGCAAGATCGACCTCAAGGAGTCGCTGCTCAAATCCCTGGTGCCGGACGACGACTACCTGGCCCAGGAAATGGAAACCGCCTTCCCGGCACGTCTGGCCGAGACCTTCGGCGAGTCCATGCGTCGCCACCGCCTGAAGCGCGAAATCATCAGCACCCAGATCGCCAACGACCTGGTCAACCACATGGGCATCACCTTCGTGCAGCGCCTGAAGGAGTCCACCGGCATGAGTGCGGCCAACGTGGCGGGCGCCTATGTGGTGGTGCGCGATGTGTTCCGCCTGCCGCACTGGTGGAAGCAGATCGAGGCCCTGGACTACAAGGTGCCGGCCGAGCTGCAGCTGACCCTGATGGACGAGCTGATGCGCCTGGGCCGCCGTGCTACTCGCTGGTTCCTGCGTAGCCGTCGCGAAGACCAGAACGCCGCCCGTGACGTGAACCACTTCCTCCCGCGCGTGGAGGCCCTGGCCGGCCGCCTGGACGAGCTGCTGGAAGGCCCGTCCCGCGAGCAGTGGCTGGCGCGCTACCAGTCCTACGTCGAGGCAGGCGCCCCCGAGGACCTGGCTCGCGTCGTGGCTGGCACCAGCCACCTGTACACGCTGCTGCCGATCATCGAGGCGTCGGACGTCACCGGCAAGGACACCGCCGAAGTCGCCACTGCCTACTTCGCCGTCGGCGGCGCGCTGGACCTGTCCTGGTACCTGCAGCAGATCACCAGCCTGCCGGTGGAAAGCAACTGGCAAGCGCTGGCGCGGGAAGCCTTCCGCGACGACCTGGACTGGCAGCAGCGGGCGATTACCGTCTCCGTCCTGCAAATGAACGAAGGTCCGGCGGACGTCGAGGAGCGCGTAGCGCTGTGGCTGGACCAGCACCGTGCCCTGGTGGACCGCTGGAAGGTCATGCTGGTCGAACTGCGCGCCTCCACCGCCACTGACTATGCCATGTACGCAGTGGCCAACCGCGAGCTCATGGACCTGGCCCAGAGCGGCCAGCACGGCGTATGCATTCCCTGATGCCCGTGATGTCGTAAGTTTTTAGTGCTCTAGCCCCGCTCCGGCGGGGCTTTTTTTGGCCTGGAGAATGGGGCATCAGGTTTGTGCATCGGAATCGGTGCGCGCAGCGCACCCTACGGTCGACCAGGTGCGGTAGGGTGCGCCGTGCGCACCGGCTCTATAGCGAGGGGGTCGTGGAGGACCTAGCCCAGCGCTCGCAGGTACTTCACCACATCCGCTGCCCCGGCCAGCCGCAAGCCTTCACCCAGCGCTGTGGCTTCGGCGTGCTTCTTGGGCAGCAGGATGAACTCCGGGGTGCCGGAGTTGCGCAGGATGGTCAGGCGCGAATAGGGGATGCCACCGTCCAACAGCAGACCCATGAAGGCCGGATCGCTCCAGGCCTGCGCTGGCATCGCCAGGACGTGGTAGCGCTCGTCCAGCACGGCCAGGCCGTCGGGATCGAGGCTGTAGTCGGTGATCTCGGCGGGGAGGGTGGCTTCCAGTGCGCGCAGTCGGGCATAGGCAATGGAGGCGGCGAACGCCTCGACGTGCTGCTCGCCGCTCCAGAACACGCGATAGCCGTACCAATCGGCCCGGAGCAGGCTGATGGGCTCGCCGGTGAGGAAGCGTGGCAGGGGGAGGCTGATGGCCTTGACGAAGTCCTTGTAGCTGATGATTCGCACCTTGCGGCTGTCCAGGCCGGCCAGGTAGTCCTCGAAGCTGGGGGAGGGAGTTGGTTCGTGGTCGTTGCCGCAAAGTCCGTCGATCTGGCGCAGGTCGAAGCTGGGAAGGCGTTGTTCGCTGCGCTTGACCACCCCAACCAGAACGGCATGGGCTTCAGCCTTGTCGTCCTGGACCGGACCGGACAGCGCTCCGCGTGGTAACTCCACCAGCCGCTGCAATGGTGGGCCGGACTGCCACCAGATGGTGTCCTCGGGCAGGTGCAGTTGCTGGAAGGGCAGGCGCAACTGGCTGGCTCGCTCGAACACCTTGCGAGGCGAATTACCGAAGCCGAAACGCTGGGCGATTGCAGCCAGGCGGGCGCTCAAAGGTGTTGGCTGCATCTCACTCATGGCCTGAATACTCCCC
Organism: Pseudomonas sp. BN515; assembly: GCF_029873155.1. Taxonomy (NCBI): domain Bacteria; kingdom Pseudomonadati; phylum Pseudomonadota; class Gammaproteobacteria; order Pseudomonadales; family Pseudomonadaceae; genus Pseudomonas; species Pseudomonas sp. BN515. The sequence goes on from NZ_SSOH01000088.1 coordinate 63,032, forward strand.
GGTCACGGGTGGCAGTGTGGCAGAGGCTTGCTGGCTGTGCGAACCGGGTGTCGGGCAATTCTGCCTGGCGAGGAGCGAGAGCGAACGGAGGGTGTGGCAGAATCCAGCTCTTCATTGTCGAGGATGCCTCCATGCCCAGCCTGGTGCTGGATATTTCCCTGACTGCGGACGAATTCCTCGCAGTCTATCAAGGTCGGGCCAACCGTGTGCTGTTGCGCAGCCGTGACGGCCGCAAGGTCAGCCTGCCGGCACGGCATCTGCGCCCGCACCTGGGGCACGGGGGAGTGAGCGGTACCTTCGAGCTGGATTTTTCCGCTGACGGCAAGCTCCTCAGCCTGCGCCGCCTCGCGTGACGGGGGCTGCGCAGCTATAATCGCCGGCCCATATCGCCGATCGATGCCCGACCGACCATGTACAAACTGGCCCGCGAGCTGCTCTTCTCCCTGTCCCCGGAAACTTCCCACGAACTGTCCATCGACCTAATCGGTGCCGGTGGCCGTCTTGGTCTCAACCGCCTGCTGACCAAGGCGCCGGCGAGCCTGCCGGTGAAGGTGATGGGGCTGGAGTTTCCCAACCCGGTAGGCCTGGCCGCCGGCCTGGACAAGAACGGCGACGCCATCGACGGCTTCGCCCAACTGGGCTTCGGCTTTGTCGAGATCGGTACCGTGACTCCGCGTCCGCAGCCGGGCAACCCCAAGCCGCGGCTGTTCCGCCTGCCCCAGGCCGAAGCCATCATCAACCGCATGGGCTTCAACAACCTGGGTGTCGACCACCTGCTGGCGCGCGTGCGTGCGGCCAAGTACGACGGCGTGCTGGGCATCAATATCGGCAAGAACTTCGACACGCCTGTCGAGCGTGCGGTGGATGACTACCTGATCTGCCTGGACAAGGTGTACGCCCACGCCAGCTACGTGACGGTGAACGTCAGCTCGCCGAACACCCCCGGCCTGCGCAGCCTGCAGTTCGGTGATTCGCTGAAGCAGCTGCTGCAAGCGCTGCGCAGCCGCCAGGAAAGCCTGGCCGCCCAGCACGGCAGGCACGTGCCGCTGGCCATCAAGATCGCGCCGGACATGAGCGACGAAGAAACCGCGATGGTTGCCCAGGCACTGCTGGAATCGGGCATGGACGCGGTGATCGCCACCAACACCACCCTCGGTCGTGAAGGCGTCGAAGGCCTGCCCTATGGCGAAGAGGCCGGCGGCCTTTCTGGCGCGCCGGTGCGCGACAAGAGCACCAATACCGTGAAAGTGCTGGCCGGCGAGCTGGGTGGCCGTCTGCCGATCATCGCGGTCGGTGGCATCACCGAAGGCCATCATGCCGCGGAGAAGATCGCTGCTGGCGCGAGCCTGGTGCAGATTTACTCGGGCTTCATCTACAAGGGACCGGCGCTGATTCGCGAGGCGGTGGATGCCATCGCCGGTCTGCAGAAGTAAATATCGAGCACAAATAAAAAGGGCTCCCGCTTGGGAGCCCCTGGGCTTGCGCCCGCCGCCCGGATGGGGCGTGCTTGGTGAAGTCGGTGTGATCCAGTGTCAGCCGACGGCGTGGAGTTCGTTCAGACGATGAATACCGGCGGCGCCGGTGTAGCCATCCCAGTTATCGCCACGGCCCTCGCGCCAACCGTTGATCCAGGCTTGCCGTGTGGTGGGATGGGTGAAAGGACAAAGATCGCGGGATTTGCCATTGATGCCGTGCTGATAGCCGCGCAAGAATGCTCGTTCCATCGGATCACGCTTAAGTCTTCTCATAGGGTGTAGCCCTCATTTGTTGACTGTTATGTCCATTGGTTCCACAGGTGGAACCTGGCAGAAAGTGCTCTGCCCCGAAGGTGCGTTGCCGGCGTGACGCCCCTTCATCCACTGCCATTGCGGCGGCGGGTTAAGCTGATTTCTAACCAATGCCCCCAGGCATGTGAATGATCGTTTTGTCATAAGGACGTAACTTGTAGGTGGCAACGGCCATAAGCTGACGGAAGCATTTTTTGCCACTTTTCGGTCTAAGCCCCGTAGCGTCGGGGCTGGCCGGATCAATGATGTCGCTGTGCCATTTCGTCTGGCGCACGAATCTGATGACTTTTCATTCCGACGAAGGGCCGTTCTGCGACCTTACGTCACATATTTTGTTACCGCACAGCTCAGGTTCTGTGCCGCTGATCGCCTCGAATGGGCCCTGGAATTCCAATGTCGGACCGCTACGAACTTTTCCTCACCTGCCCGAAGAGCCTGGAGGGCCTGCTGGCCGAAGAGGCCGCGCAACTCGGACTGCAGGAGGTGCGCGAGCAGGTTGCCGCCGTGCGTGGCCAGGGTGACCTGGAAACCGCGTACCGCCTTTGCCTCTGGTCCCGCCTGGCGAACCGGGTGCTGCTGGTGCTGGGACGCTTCCCGGTGCAGAACGCCGAGGACCTCTACCAGGGCGTGCTGGCGGTGGACTGGCATGACCACCTGATGCCCAGCGGCAGCCTGGCGGTGGAGTTCAGCGGCCACGGCTCGGGTATCGACAACACCCACTTCGGTGCGCTCAAGGTCAAGGACGCGGTGGTGGACAAGCTGCGCAGTGCCGACGGCGTGCGCCCCTCCGTGGACAAGGTGAACCCCGACCTGCGCATTCACCTGCGCCTGGACAAGGGCGAGGCGATCCTTTCCATCGACCTGGCCGGCCACAGCCTGCACCAACGTGGCTACCGCCTGCAGCAGGGCGCCGCACCGCTGAAGGAGAACCTGGCTGCGGCCATCCTGATCCGCGCCGGCTGGCCGCGCATCGCTGCCGAGGGCGGTGCCCTGGCCGACCCCATGTGTGGTGTCGGTACCTTCCTGGTCGAGGCCGCGATGATGGCCGCCGACATGGCGCCCAACCTCAAGCGCGAGCGCTGGGGTTTCTCCAACTGGCTGGGCCACGTACCGGCGCTGTGGAAGAAGCTTCACGAAGAAGCCCAGGTTCGTGCCGATGCGGGTCTGGCCAAGCCGCCGCTGTGGATTCGTGGCTATGAAGCGGACCCGCGCCTGATCCAGCCGGGTCGCAACAACATCGAGCGCGCCGGCCTCGGCGACTGGGTGAAGATCTATCAGGGCGAGCTGGCGACCTTCGAGCCGCGTCCGGACCAGAACCAGAAGGGCCTGGTCATCAGCAACCCGCCCTATGGCGAACGACTGGGCGACGAAGCCAGCCTGCTCTATCTCTACCAGAACCTCGGCGAGCGCCTGCGCCAGGCCTGCATGGGCTGGGAAGCGGCGGTATTCACCGGCGCGCCGGAACTGGGCAAGCGCATGGGTATCCGCAGCCACAAGCAGTACGCCTTCTGGAACGGCGCCCTGGCGTGCAAGCTGCTGCTGCTCAAGGTACTGCCGGAGCAGTTCGTGACCGGCGAACGCCGTGCGGCCGGTGAGGGCGACCGTGCCACTCCGCGCGCCGAGCCCGCGCGTCTCTCCGAGGGCGGGCAGATGTTCGCCAACCGCCTGCAGAAGAACCTCAAGCAACTGGGCAAGTGGGCGCGCAAGGACGGTATCCAGTGCTATCGCCTGTATGACGCCGACATGCCCGAATACGCCCTGGCCGTCGACCTCTATGGCGACTGGGTGCACGTGCAGGAATACGCGCCGCCCCGTTCCATCGACCCGGAAAAGGCCCAGGCACGCCTGCTCGACGCCTTGGCGGCGATTCCCCAGGCGCTGGATGTGGACCCGGCCCGCGTGGTGGTCAAGCGTCGCGAGCGCCAGAGCGGTACCCGCCAGTACGAGCGCCAGGGCAGCGAAGGGCGTTTCACGGAAGTGAGCGAGGGCGGCGTGAAGCTGCTGGTGAACCTCACCGATTACCTGGACACCGGCCTGTTCCTCGACCACCGCCCGATCCGCCTGCGCATCCAGCGCGAGGCGGCCGGGAAGCGCTTCCTCAACCTCTTCTGCTACACGGCCACCGCCAGCGTGCACGCGGCCAAGGGTGGCGCGCGCACCACCACCAGCGTCGACCTGTCCAAGACTTACCTGGACTGGGCACGGCGCAACCTGTCGCTGAATGGTTTCTCCGACAAGCACAGGTTGCAGCAGGGTGACGTGATGGCCTGGCTCGCGGAGGACCGTGGCGAGTACGACCTGATCTTCATCGACCCGCCGACCTTCTCCAACTCCAAGCGCATGGAGGGGGTGTTCGACGTGCAGCGCGACCACGTCCAGCTGCTGGACCTGGCCATGGCGCGCCTGGCGCCCGGTGGCGTCCTGTACTTCTCCAACAACTTCCGCAAATTCCAGCTGGATGAGGGGTTGGAGTCGCGCTACGCGGTTACCGAAATCAGCGCCGAGACCCTGGACCCGGACTTCGCACGCAATGCGAAGATCCACCGCGCCTGGCGCCTGACCACCCGCTGAGGCGCCTGCGCGCCTCGCTGCCAGCTTTCCGATGGACCCGCCGGGGTTCCGGCCGTCCGGCGTTTGCCTGGGACGGTCGGCTGCCCATGCGCGCGCCTAGGCAAAGTGCCACTACCTAGCTATGTTGATGCTCACAGGGACGGTATTTCCACACCCAGATTCGAGATGTGAGCATGCAGTCGCTTGCGCCGGAAAAACTGACCCTGTCGGCATTGCTGTCCGGCCGCCCGCTGGTGTGGCTGGTTTGCCTGTTGGTCGTCTTCGGCGGTGCGGCGCTTACCCTCCTGCTCAGCCAGGCGGTGCGCAGCGTCGAAGAGAACCAGTTGCGCGCGCGTTTCAATCTGGCCGCTGGCGAGCGCATCAGCCGCATCCAGGAGCGTTTGGACGGGCAGCTCAAGGAACTGGATGCCGTCCAGCGCTTCTTCAACAATTCCCATGAAGTCACCCTTGGCGAATTCCAGGGATTCGTCGGCCCCCTGCTGGGCGACACCCTGGTCTATTCGTGGGTGCCGCGCATCGCCGGAAACGAGCGGGAGCAGTTCGAGGCCCGTGCCCGTGAAGAGGGAATGGCGGGCTTTGCCATCCGTGATCTGAAGGGCGACAGCCTGGTGACCAGTCCGCTTCGGCCGGAGTATTTCCCGGTCTACTACAGCGTGACCTCGCGCATCGACCAGGTGCCGCTGGGGATGGACCTGAACTCCAGCCCGCAGCGCCGTGCCGCCATCGCCAAGGCGCGGAGCAGCCATGGCGTCACCGTTACCGAGCGGGTGCGGGTGATCGGTGTGGTGGAGCGTGAGGCCAGCGGCGTGGTCATGCTGGCGCCGGTCTACGACGGCACTCCGCCAAGCGATGAGCGCCTGCGCGGTTTTGTGGTGTCGGTGCTCAGCCTCAACCTGGAGATGGAAGCGGCCATTGCGCCGGACAACCTGGCAAGCCTGGTGATGCGGGTCAGCGATGTCAGCGAGGATGGCCACGAGACGCTGATCTACCAGAGCGCCGAGGCTCCGGAGAGCGATCTGCTGCAGCGCCGGGTGGTGCCCTTCGGCGACCGCCAGTACCTGCTGGAGGTGGTCCCCAGCGCGGACTTCCTCGCGGAAGACACATTGTCCACGGCCGATCTGGTGGCGCTCAGCGGCCTGGTATTCACGCTGCTGCTGGCGGGCTACCTGCTGCTGATGGTCAACCAGCGGCAGAACGCCTTGGCGCTGGTGGCCGAGCGCACCGAAGCCTTGCGTGAGCGCGAGGTCGAGCTGCAGCTCAGCGAGGAACGCTGGAGCTTTGCCCTGGATGGCGCCGGTCACGGCGTCTGGGACTGGGAGCCGCAATCCGGGCGCGTCTTTCTCTCCCGTGGCTGGAAAACCATGCTCGGCTATGGGGAGCATGAGGTGGATGACAGCTTGGAGGCGCGCGGGCGGCTGATCCATCCCCAGGACCAGCCACTGGCACGGGCGGAGCTGGAACGCCACCTGCGCGGTGCCAGCGCGGTCTACCAGAGCCAGCACCGCATGCTGCACAAGGACGGCCGCTGGATCTGGGTGCTGGATCGCGGAAAGGTGGTGGAGCGGGGGGCCGATGGCTTGCCCCAGCGAATGATCGGCACCCAGACCGACATCAGCTCCAACAAGGCGGTGGAACTGCAACTGGCCATGGCGCACGGCCAGCTCCGCGGCCTGCTGAATGCCGCGACCCAGGTGGCGATCGTCAGCACTGACCTGCGTGGCGCCATCCTTCAGTTCAACGTCGGCGCCGAGCGCATGTTTGGCTACCGGGCCGTGGAAATGATCGGCCGCCATCCGGTGGTGCTGCATCTGGAGAGCGAGGTGGCGGAGCGCTGCCGGGCGCTCGGGCAGCGTTTGGGCAAGCTGGTTCCGGATTTCCAGGCCTATGTAGAGGAGGTCACGGCGGGGGATCGCTTCGACGAGCAGGAGTGGACCTTCCAGCGCAGTGACGGCAGTCGTCTTATCGGGAGCCTGATCCTCACCGGTGTGCGTGACGAGCGCGAAGTGCTGGTGGGCTACCTGGGGGTGGCGATCGATATCACCGAGCGCAAGCACGTGCAGCAGGCCCTGGAAGCCCGCGATCGTCTGCTGGAGAAGCTCAGCGCGCGGGTGCCCGGCGTGCTTTACCAGTTCCGCATGGAACCGAACGAGCACTTCAGCTTCCCCTACACCAGCGCCGGCATCCTTGAAGTCTTCGAAGTGGACCCGGAAACGGTACGGGACGACGCGATGGGCCTGCTGGAGCGCGTCCATCCCGATGACCTGGAGCGGGTGCAGAGTTCGATCCGCCGCTCCGCCGAATTGCTCACACCCTGGCGCGAGGATTTCCGCGTGCTGCTGCCGCGCCAGGGCCTGCGCTGGCTACGCGGGGAATCGGTACCCGAACGCGGGGAGGATGGCGCCGTGCTCTGGCATGGCTACATCACCGACATCACCGGGCTCAAGCTGGTGGAGCAGGAGTTGCGTGCGCTCTCGATCACCGACGCCCTGACCGGCGTCTACAACCGGCGCTATTTCCAGGAGCGCCTGGACCTGGAGATCGCTCGCGCCGAGCGTCGCGAAGGCCCGCTGGCGCTGGTGATGCTGGATGTCGACCACTTCAAGCAGATCAACGACTGCCATGGCCACGAGGCCGGGGACCGGGTGCTCAAGGCGCTGTGCATGCGGGTCGGCGAGCGCCTGAGGCGCATCGATGTGCTGTGCCGGCTGGGTGGCGAAGAGTTCGTCGTGCTTTGCCCGGACACCAATGTCGAACAGGCATTCCAGGTCGCCCAGGCGCTATGGCAGGCGCTGGCGAAGGAGAACGTGCCGGGGGTAGGGCAGGTGACCGCCAGCTTCGGCTGCGCCGCCTGGCGTGAGGGGGAAGATGCCGATGATCTGCTGCGACGCGTGGATACGGCCGTCTATGCAGCGAAGCAGGCAGGGCGCAATCAGATCCGTATCGCCGAGTGAGAGATGGCCGCCCGCACCGGGCGGCCATCGGGGTCAGTTGGCGCCGGCCACGCTCTTGGGCTGGCGATACAGGTCCACCAGTACCTGGTCGAGGATCGCCGACGCGCCCCAGGGGCGTGAATCGTTGAGGATCGCCACCACAGCCCAGGTATTGCCATTGCTGTCGCGGCTGAAACCGGCGATGGCACGGACCGTGTTCAGAGTGCCGGTCTTGATGTGGGCTTCACCTTCCAGGGCCGTGCGGCGCAAGCGTTTGCGCATGGTGCCGTCCATCGCTACCAGCGGCAGCGAGGAGATGAACTCGGCAGCGTAGGGGCTCTGCCAGGCGGCCTGGAGGATGGTGGCCATCTCGCGGGCGCTGACCCGTTCGTTGCGCGACAGGCCCGAACCGTTCTCCATCACCAGGTGCGGCGCGGTGATGCCTTTCTTCGCCAGCCAGTTGCGAATCACCCGTTGCGCGGCCTTGGCGTCATCGCCATCGGCATCGGTGCGGTAGCGCGCGCCGATGCTGAGGAACAGCTGCTGGGCCATGGTGTTGTTGCTGTACTTGTTGATGTCGCGGATGACTTCAACCAGGTCCGGGGAGAAGGAGCGGGCCAGCAGCTTGGCGTCCTTGGGCACATCGCCCGCGCGGTCCTTGCCATTGATGGTGCCGCCCAGCTCTTTCCAGAACGCGCGCACGGCGCCGGCGGCGTAGCCCGGATGGTCGAGCAGGGACATGTAGGTCTGGGCGCTGCAGCCTTCCGGCAGCTTGCCGCTGGCGATCAGGGTGGTGCCGTCGAACTGGGTCACCGGGTTGTAGCGCACGTCGGGCCAGGAGGGGCACTTGGCGGCCTTGCTCACCTGCAGCTTGTTTTCGATGCGGATGTTCTCAAGCGGCGGCTCCATGGCCAGGCTGGCCTTGCCGCCCTCGGCGCGGGCGATCAGGCGCACGGCCTTGAGGTTGACCAGCAGCGAGTCCGGGCCGACCAGGAAGGGCTTGTTGTCGTCGCCGCCGTCGTCGTTGAAGGACGGCAGCTGCGGGTGGTTGAAGTAGCTGCGATCCAGCACCAGGTCGCCGGTGACCTCGCGCACGCCGTTGGCGCGCAGGTCACGCATCATCAGCCAGAGCTTTTCCATGTTCAGCTTGGGATCGCCGCCACCCTTGAGGTAGAGGTTGCCGTTGAGCACGCCATTCTTCAGCGGGCCGTCGGCATAGAACTCGGTTTTCCACTGGTAGGTGGGGCCGAGCAGCTCAAGGGCGGCGTAGGTGGTGATCAGCTTCATGGTGGACGCCGGGTTCACCGACACATCGGCGTTGACCAGCGTCTGGGCGCCCGGGCCGGTGAGCGGCAGGGTCACCAGGGACAGCGAGTTGGCGGAAATCTTGTTCGCGGTCAGGGCCTTCTGCACCTTGGCGGGAAGGCTGGTGTTGACCTGGGCGGCGGACAGCGGCAGGGCAACGGGGAGAATCAGGGCAGCAAGGGTAAGGGTACGAATGGACTTGAACATCAAAGCTTGCCCTCCTGGCGAGGGCGGGTGACGAAAGAAGATGGCATGGCGACAGTTCCCACGAGGGTTCGGGAAATCGGCGCATTATGCCGTAACCCCGTCCTAACGGTATGGGTTCGCGACTCATTTCGTCTGCCAGTGCAACCTCGGGTGCACCGCGAACGGGCAAGTTGCAACGGAAGCTGCTAGAGTGCCGCCCGTCATTTATGCCGAGGAACTGCCATATGGCCACCAATCGCTCCCGCCGCCTGCGCAAGAAGCTTTGCGTCGATGAATTCCAGGTTTTGCTAATTAGCAAAAAATAATCAGGATTTTGTCAAAAACGTCTCACCCCTTCCGCCCAGAATCCCTGCTGCTCCCCTCGCAATTATCCGCCCGCCTTTCGCCGCTGACGCCCCCGGGGTATGTCACGGAAGTCCAGTCTCAGCCATTCCCTCGTGAACGCCTGACGCGCGCTTTTCAAACGCAAGGCAAACCCCACGTGTGGGTCGCCAGTCATTCTTTGATCGAGTCTGTCCCAGGCTTCATTTCAGCAGTTCGCTACTTACGTTCGCGGTCTCCTGTGGGCTGACGTGCGCCCCAAGGCAGACATATTGCGTAGCCGCTCACTGAGTAACACGAGGGGCTGATACAAACGAAAAGGCCACCCTTTCGGATGGCCTAATGCTCGCAGATGCTCTGGTTTCAAACAGCCGGATTAATCGGCTTCTCTGGGTACCAGGCGTCCTGCAATGGGCTGACCTCAATCTTGGTCAGTTCGCTACGGCCTTTCAGCCAGGCTTCAACAGCCGCGCGTTGCTCCTCACTCACCGAGCCACGCTTAGCCAGGCAGACCAAGCCGAACTCTTCGCCGCCTACGTAGTCCAGGCCGTTAGCGGCCATGGCATCGTCCAGGAAGGCGTTCAGGAAGGCATCGATGGCTTCATCCGAAAGGTCTTGCTTGAAATCCAGATTGAGCTCAAACCCCAATTCCTGAAACTCGTCAACACAGAGCTTCTTGCGCAGACGGCGGGAACGGTTAGTAGCCATGAAAAAATCCTCTAGGTAAATTTGGCGCGCAGTCTATCAGCTAAGGAGTTGGAATGCCTGGGAGATGCGTCTCGAGGGCCTGTCCTAGGATCAGTAGGCCGCAACATAACTGGCGAATTGACTCTGCGTGGGCTGGGTGTAGTGTGCGCTTGCAGGATCCCGGACTAACGTGCCCGATCGGACATAGCGCTTACCTGACCCCGACTCTGTTCACGAGGCCACGGCCCGTCTCAGGGTGGGTGCATTGTCCGTCGAGGCTAAAAGTCTCCTTGCCTGTCAAAAGCGTGACTCTTAGTGACTGTCATGTCCGTTGCGAAAGCCATCTCAGCGCGAATTAAGTTCATGCGGAAGGGTAAACCCTTTTCCCGCACGGTTTTCGCGCAGCTTGGCTCTCGCGCATCGGTTGACAAGGCACTCTCCAGGCTGGTGCAGTCAGGCCGGCTAGAACGCGTTGTTCGCGGCGTCTACATGCGTCCGAAGTTCAACCAGTACGTCGGCAAGAACGTCCGCCCCAGCCCAACTACCGTGATGCGCGTCATCGCGAAGTCGAACGGTGAAACGATCCAGATTCACGGTGCTGAGGCAGTCCGTAGGCTCGGTCTCAGCACCCAGATGCAGATGCTGCCGACGTTCTACACCAGTGGCTCGACTCGAGAACTCAAAATTGGCAATGCGGTCGTTCGCCTTCAGCATGTCTCCAGGGACCGCTTGCAGCATGCTGGAACGAACGTGGGACTGGCGCTTACCGCTCTCCACTATGTCGGGAAGGAGGGGCTGTCCACCCAGGTGGCTTCGACAGTCGTCAACGCGCTGAGCAGTGAAGAACTGTCGAAACTCCGAGCGTGCATTATGCCGGAATGGATGCGGATGGCATTAAGCCTTGCGACTCAGAAAGTCGAGTAGGTTTTTTCAGTCTCACAGCACTATGTCTGCTGGTGAGATGCGAAGTCGGGGGGCGTGGTCGCTAAGCCGCAGACAGGGGCTACTTGTCCGACCTGCGCCCGCTGCAGCCCGCTGCGCTAGGAGAAGTTCAAGGAGAGCCGGGTAGGGCAGCGACTTGCTAGCGGTCTAACTCAGTAGCCTGCAGAACCTGGCGGGCTTGGGTTTCCTCAGAACCGGGCTTCTCCGTAACCCCGAGATACTCATCATCGACCGCCCGTTGGAAAACGGAATGTTTTCTGCCGGCGAGTAGGGCCCGGATGCGAGGTCTTATCTCCGCAGAACTGGCGATTGGATCTAATGCGTTCTGGTTAATGTGCATTGACATTTGCCCTACTCGATCACCTGACGCCCACATGGAAACGTTTGTGTTCTGTGAAGGCCTATCTTGACTGGATCGCGGTTTCGGGATTGCGCCAAGGCCCGGAGTTTCGTGCGGTGGGCCGTTGGGGCAACCTGGCAGAGCACGGACTGCATCTCGTGCATCCTCCGTCGCGCGATGGTGCACAGTGGCTTGGAGGGAGAGCGCTTCAGCCGTCATTCATTGCGCCGTGGCTTTGCCACCTGAGCCAGTCGTAACCAGTGGAGCGCCAAGGCTCTGATGAGTTACGTCGGCTGGCGCTATGCCAAGGCTGCCTTGCGCTATGTTGAGTCGGAGAGGCCGCTTGGCGAGCTGCGCCGCTCGTAGTGACCGGACCTGGCCCCCATGCACGGCCTCACCAGCGCATCGGCATAGGAGGCAGGGAGCTTAGGCTTGGCTAACTGGGACCGGGCCTCTGCATGGCTCGGTGAGGAGCGTCTACCATGACTGAGATTTTTGCTGTGCGGTATGCCGAGACGCTGGTACGCGCCACGCAGATCTTCGGCAGTCGAGAGAAGGCTGAGCGCTGGATGGTGACGCCGGCGCAGGGGCTCGAGCGGCGTCGTCCGATCGACATGCTCGCGAGTGCAGAGGATCTGGAAGTGCTCGAGACTTTTCTCGGGCGCATCGAGTATGGGGTCTATCACTGACCCTATGTTTTAGGGCCGCCGTTAACGACCGGGCGTGACTGCCAGCCAGCCCCTTCGCTAACCGACTTCGAGGGTTTCGGCATGCGTGAACGATCTGTCCCGTTGTCACCGAGGGCATTAACTCGCCAGGACATCGATCGCGCTCTGCTTGATGCGGTGATTGCGCTGGTACGGGAGGCGGGGTGCCTGATCGCTGCTGAGCTGGTTCGACCCGGTGGTCCGAGAGGCGCTGGGGACAAGGCCGAAGTTGATGGCGAGGTCGAGGTCATGTTGCGCCAGGGACTGACGAAGCTGCTCCCCTGCGATTTTGTCGGTGAGGAAACCGGTGTGCAGCTGACGGGGCATCACTACTGCTGGGTTGTGGATCCCAATGATGGCACCCGCGACTTCCTGCAAGGGCATCTGGGCTCGGCGATTTCCGTAGGATTGCTGCGAGAGTGTGTACCGGTGCTGGGAGTCGTCTATGCGCCGATGACGGAACGCGGGGCGGACTGTATTGCTTGGGCTGAGGGGATGCCACACTTGCTCCGTAATGGCGCGTTGATCGTGCCGAATGTCGCGAAAGGCGGACTGGCGGAAGGTGCCCAAGTCTTCGTCAGCCTCACCGCGCGTGCCCGGCCCATCGAGAATGCCGAGCTGTGTGCGCCCGCCACCTACCATCCGATGCCAAGCATTGCCTATCGGCTTGCCCGGGTGGCGGTGGGGGATGGGATCGCTGCAGTCTCCTTGTACGCGGTGTCGCCCCACGATGTGGTGGCGGGTCACGCGTTGCTGCGGGCAGGTGGCGGTGGCCTCTGGAACGAACGGGGACAGGCCTTGGGTTACGCGACAGCGGCGACATTCAATCAGCCAGTTGGGTATTGCTTCGGCGGTGGGGAAATAGCCTGTCAGGAATTGGTGAGGCGCCCGTGGCAGGTTGTTCTCGCAAACAGAGCATAGGTGTGTGGCGAGCCTAGAAGAGGGCCGTCTCCCTAGACTATGTAAAAACCACTGCTGAGTTCTGCTGCGGGTGCGGAGCACCGTCAGGGGAGCACGTCATCCCACCGAGCAACGCTCCTGCAGGAGTATCGTGTGCCAGATAAACGAAAGCGTACATGTACCTTGGTAGGAGGTTCTCGATGAAGATCGCCGCTCTGGAACAGGCCGAATCGGTCAGTGATGTCCTGTGCGACGTTTGTGGCGATAGCACGCGTCTTGAAGGGGCTGGATTGCAATTTGGCACGCTTCGCGCCAGTTGGGGCTGTGGCTCGGCCCATGAAGGCGAACGCTATGAAGTCCATCTGTGCGAAACCTGTTTTTTTAGGACGCTTTCAGGTCTCAGACGTGACCGCATGGTGAACTTCATGTTCAGTGAGGAGGATCAAGACCTCAGCAATTTTGGGCGCGTTGCTCGTGATGATCTGTTCAATGGCGGCAGCAACTCGGCCAGCTGATCTCCCTGTTGGGACAGCATCCCAAGTCTAGCCGGCATTTCCCCTAGAATTGCTAGATCAACACCAGCGGGGGCGGCGTATGAAACGCTTTATCCAGGGAGAGCATCGATGCCAAAGCACTGGGCGTTTAGCTGGCCCGACTGCCTGAAAACTTGCTACGGCAGCAGCTTGCTCACGTCATCAGTGGCATTGGCTGAAGGCCGGACATTGCCGACCTTAAGCTGGGTGGTCTCACTGGACCCAAGATTTTACTGCTGCGGCACCATATTCGGCCTTCCAAGCGTTCAGCACTTTGTTGTTGCCGCCTTTCGTCTCGACGACTTCATTGGTGTGCGGATTCTTGTAAACCTTGACGGTGCGCTCGCGCCGCTGGCCTTTTTGAGCAAGCAGCGGAGTGCGCGTGCGACCTGGATCAAGGATATTCATTACGGCCTTTAGCCCAAGGCCATATTCATCCAGCAGCGCTTTGAGTTTGGATTCAAACTCAATTTCGCGCTTGAGCTCCGTATCGTTCCTCAGGCTGTCCAGCGCAGCGAGTTGTTCTGCCAGCTGTGCTTCCAGGCGTTTAAATTCAGCCAGTTTGCTCATTGCGTTCTCCTTAGCGTGATGCAATTACACACCGCAGTTGACCGATTGGTCTGTCCCGGTCTTAGTGAATGGACCATTAAGCTTTTCCTCTGCATAGCGTTCTTCTCCGCCCCCTCTCGCATTTTTGACGGCGAGGGCATCCGGCCTCGGTGCATACATCCTTCGAAGTTTCCGGTGCATACATCCTTCGAAGTTTTCTTAGGCCTGTTCTTTGCGAAACTCCCGAATGATTCGCAGGAATTCGCCAAGCGTCGGAGAGTCGTCTTCCTGCCGATAGATGCATCCCAGGTCGAACCGGGCATTTTCCGGCAGGCCACTCAGAGGTCTGTAGGTCAGACCTGGCAGTTTGAGCACCTCCGTAGACTCCGATACAAGACTCGCCCCTAGGCCTCGGGCAGCCAAGGCAACCGCGGTTATGGTGTCACCCACCTCCTGAGCAATCTGTGGTTCGAAGCCTGCTTGGTGGCAGAGGCTAAGTACCTTATCCAGGAAGCTGGGGCGACTTCCCGTGGGGAAGAGGATCAACGGATGCTCGGCGAGGCTCCGGAAAGGCACCGTGGTTTCTCGAGCCAGAGGGTGACCTTCATTGATTGCGAGCAGGAGTGATTCAGATGAGACGGTCTCGCAGGAAAGATCTGGCAATGGCGATAGCATCCGACTGAAGCCAATGCTGATCCGCTTCTGGCGCAATGCTTCGACCTGCTCATGCTTACTCATGCTGTGCAGTACCAGCTTGACGTCTGGGTTGCTTTCGCGAAAGCGCTCCAGCAGCCGTGGGATGGTATCCAGGATTCCCGAACCGAAAATGCCTATATCTAAACGACCGAGCTTGCCTTGACCGGCACGTTGAGTCCGTTCGGTCGCTTGCTCGACCAGCGCGCGAATGTTGCGTGCCTCTTCCAATAGGAGTTCCCCGGCAGGAGTCAATTCCATACCTCTAGGGGTGCGATTGAACAGCTGCACGCCGATTTCTGCTTCGAGTTGCTGGATCTGTCTGGTCAGCGGTGGCTGGGAAATGTGCAGTCGAGCTGCCGCACGGCCAATGTTCTGCTCCTCGGCCACGGCGATGAAGTAACGGAGATGTCGGAAATCCATGGGCGCTCCCGCTGATGATGGGCCTTTGCGCTATCTCGATACCTTTTAGGTAATGCTCGGCCGTTTTTATAGTATTGGACGGATTGGCATGCGGCCAATAGTTTTGAGTCAAAGGCTGCAGGAGGACGCTCTGGTAGCCGCTGGATCTACATAGTAAGCACATTGAACGAAGGACATTAGTCTGTGATCAGTGTTGCCAAGTGTCGATAGGATGAACCTGCACAGTATACGAAAGTGGTGTCTCAGTTAAGTTAATCGCTGTTTTTGAGTCGTAAATTTGTGAGGTGGGCTGGGATAGGTCCGTAGGTCTGTTGAAGTAGATCAACCTCCTCGTGAAATTTTCCCTAATTAATTTTTATTGGGATGCGGGTAGGTTGTCGTTCAAGAATATTTGGTCAGTTCTAGGTTTTTGTGCGGTCTCAGCGGTTCCGTCTTGCTAGTGCCAAATTTCTGTTTCTCCTAAGTTGTAATAAATGATTTGGTCAATCTGTTCTCGGATGCCTGGCGGGAGGGGATGACTTTATTCAAAAAAAGATGTTGGTGCTGATCTCTTTTGCCGGCGTGAAGAAGAGGGCGCTCTGGTTGAAGCTGAAAGTGTCGCAAAAAGCTGAGGTTATGGCCTGAAGGCCGCTCAGCTACCCATGATTCAAAATAAAAACAATGAGGGTTGAAATGAAGAGCAATAAAGCAGTTCGGCCATTCAAGGTCGCGGTTCTTGCTGCCGCAATTGGCGCAGTTTTTCCCGGATCGAGTGCTCTGGCAATGGAGATCGATACTGGGGATTCGGACTGGAAAGTGCGCTGGGACAATACGCTGAAGTACAGTGTTGCCTACCGCCTGCAGAGTCAGGATTCCGAACTGACTGAATCGCCAACCCTTGGCGGTCTTTACCCGGATGTCCAAAGCCAAGGTGATCGTAACTTTGACCGCGGCTTGGTCTCAAATCGTCTAGATGTGCTTTCCGAACTGGATATCAGTCATAACAACATTGGTGCTCGCGTTAGCGGTGCAGCCTGGTATGACGATATCTACAACAAGAACACTGACAGCGATACCCAACGTCATTTCCTTGATGACACCGAAGAGCTGCACGGTCGAGACGCCGAGTTGCTTGATGCTTTCGTGTACATGCGCTCTGCTGTTGGTGATGGGCAGGCCACGGTCCGTCTCGGTCAACACAGTCTCATCTATGGTGAGAGTTTGTTCTTCGGGGGCAATGGTATAGCCAACGCGCAAGGCCCAATCGACGTGGTCAAGCTTCTGAGCGTACCGGGCACCCAGTTCAAGGAAATTCTGCGACCGGTCAATCAAATCTCCGGCCAGTATCAGATCAATCCCCAGCTATCCATCGGCGCCTACTACCAGTTTGAGTGGGAGCGCTCGACGATTCCGGGTGCCGGGAGCTACCTGAGTTTCTTCGACCTCTTGGGTCATGGTGCAGGCACTGTTCAGTCGCTGACTGGGCCTACTCGGAATGGTGGCGATATACACGCTAAGGACTCGGGGCAGGGTGGATTCCAGATCCGGTTCAGTCCAGAAGGTTCGGACGTCGAGTACGGCTTCTATGCCGCCCAATATCACGACAAGACGCCGAGCAACATCTACGCCAATCTGGCTGCCGTTATCCCGACTCCGGTAGGTCCGGCCCCTTTCTTTGACTCCTATAACCAGGTCTTCGCTGAGAACATCAAGACTGCTGGGGTAAGCGCTTCTACCTCCGTGGGGTCGTTCAACTTCGCAGGTGAAGCTTCTATCCGCTGGGACGCGCCACTGGTTAGTGGGCTACAGGCAGTGACGCCGGGAGTGACTGCGGATAACGACGAGAATGGCCTGTTCGCACGCGGTAAAACTGCTCACATCAACCTCTCGACCATCTACTCGCTCGATCCGTCCTCTTTGTGGGACGGCGGCACCTTGCTTGCAGAGCTGGCTTGGAACCGCACTCTCAGCGTGACGGAGAACCGCGCGGCTCTTGATCCCAACAGTAGTCGGGACGCTACAGCGTTTCGCGTCCTCTTCGAGCCTGCTTACTTCCAGTTCTTTGATGGCCTGGATTTGAGCGTGCCGATGGGCCTGGGCATTGGTCTGGATGGCCAGTCCTCGGCTGTTAGCCAGGCCGGTTTCGGCACTCGCCACGGCGGGGACTGGAGCATCGGCCTGAAAGCCAACTACATGCAGTCCATTGAGTTCGGTGTGAACTACGTGAACTTCTTTGGCAAGAAAGATCCGCTATTCGATGAAAACGCTGTGTTCACCTACGGCCAGAGTTTGGCCGACCGTGACTTTATCTCTGCCTACGTGAAAAAGACCTTCTGAGGCCGATCATGAACAACAAGATCCTGAAGATTTCTCTCTTGGCCTGCGCGCTTTTCAGCGCACAGATGACCCAGGCGGCTATATCAGCGGATGAGGCTGGCAAACTGAAAACGACGCTGACTCCGCTTGGTGCGGAGCGTGCAGGCAATGCCGACAACAGCATCCCAGCATGGGATGGTGGTTACACAAAAGCTCCAGCCGACTACAAGCAAGGCGACAAACGCACGGACCCCTTTGCCTCCGAAAAACCGGTGCTGAGCATCACGGCCGCGAATGCGGACCAGTATGCGGATCAACTGGCCGAGGGCACCAAAGTCATGCTGAAGAAATATCCAGACTACCGTCTGGATATCTATCCGAGCCATCGCACCGTTGCGGCCCCGCAATGGGTGTATGACAACACCTTCAGCAACGCAACCCGTGCTCAAGTTGATGAGAAGACCGAGAACGTAACTGGCGCTTTCGGTGGTATTCCTTTCCCCATTCCGAAGAACGGTGCCGAGGTCATGTGGAACCACCGACTGTCTTGGAATGGTGGTGACTCATTCAATAGCTACATCAGCAGTTGGCTTATGACAGCCGGTGGCAAGAAGGTATTGGCCACCACTACTCCTTATTATTTCCAATATCCCTACTATTTCCAGGAAAGCAGTCTGGAAAAGTTCGATGGAAACTATTATCAGGGCAAGATCATTACTGAGCGGCCGTCCTCGAAGAACGGCGAAGGTTTGATGATCTTCTACAACACCAATCAAGACGCACGTGCCAGTTGGCAGTATCTGGTCGGTCAGCGTCGCGTGCGCCGACTGCCTAACGTGGCCTACGATACGCCAAACTTCGTAGTGTCTGGCGTCAGCTTCTTCGACGAAGCGTTCATGATGTTCGGCCCGTCCAATAAACATGACCTGAAGATCGTCGGCAAGAAAGAGATGTTCGTGCCCTATAACTCTAATAAGTCTCAGTTGGTTTCGAGTGACGAGTTGATGAGCCCGAACTTCCTCAATCCTGATCATGTGCGTTGGGAGAAACACCGCATGTGGGTGGTTGAGGCGACGCTTAAAGCTGGCCAGCGCCACGTGGTTCCACGTCGCACTTACTACATTGATGAGGACTCCTGGCAAATCATCCTGGTCGACGGTTATGACGCGCAGGGTAAACTCATCCGCCAGCAATGGTCTCTTCCTTACTTGGCTCCGGATCTCCCCGCATTGACCACTCAGTTTGCGTGGGGGCTCTACAACATCGAAACCGGCGCCTACGTTTATGGCATGTCGTCCAACGACTCCAAGTTCCATTACAAACGCACGGATCGACTCCCGCCATCCGCTTTCACTCCGGATGCAATGGCCAGCGAAAGCTCTCGTTGATTCTCGCTAATGGGGCCGGGGCGACATACGTCGCTCCAGGCCTGCTTATGAATGTTTTTTGCTGTTGGAGTGAATATGGCTAACCGGATTCTCTCGTCCATGCAGTTCAGGCTGAGGATTCTCATGGTCGCCACAGTAGTGATGCAGGCCGCCATGCAGACCATGCCTGTTGTCGCTGCTGAACCCCTGCGTGTGCTCAAGGAATCGTCAACCATCAGTGCCAAAGCACAGAGATCGGTTCTGCTTTCAATTACTCATGCTGGTAATCGATTGGTAGCGGTAGGTGAGCGCGGAATCATCCTGCTCTCCGACGACGCCGGGCAGAACTGGCGACAAGCTTCATCGCCGGTGAGCGTAACTTTGACCGCAGTCCAGTTTGTCAACGCGGATCAAGGATGGGCCGTCGGGCATCTTGGCATTGTGTTGCACAGTGCGGACGGCGGAGAAACCTGGACCCGGCAACTGGACGGCATTCGTGCTGCCGAGTTGATGATGGAACAGGCCAAGCAGAGTGGTAACGGCCAGGCGATCAAGAATGCCGAGTGGCTGGTCGCTGACGGCCCTGACAAACCTTTCTTGGACCTGGCGTTCATCGACCAATCCACCGGCTTTATCACCGGCGCCTATGGGTTGATCTTCATGACCCGTGATGGTGGGAAGACCTGGCTGCCATGGGCGCAGCACCTCTCCAACGACTCAAGCCTGCACCTCAATGGCATTACAGCCAACGGGAAGAACATCTTCATTGTCGGAGAACGCGGGCTTTTGCTGCGCTCTTTAGACGGAGGGGAAACATTCGCGACGATGGAATCTCCCTATGAGGGGAGTTTCTTCGGAGCCCTGTCAACCGGCGCCGGCGATGTCCTGATCTACGGACTGCGTGGCAACGCCTACCTCTCCCGTAACAACGGGGAAAGTTGGCAGAAGGTGAGTATTAAAACTGACGCAGCTATCTCCTCGGCCGCGCAGAGGCGCGACGGCAGCTTGCTGCTTGCCAGCCAGGCGGGCGAGGTGTTCACCAATAGGGGAGGGGGCGCCAGTTTTGAAACGCTGCCGTGGCGCGGCGCAGGTTCTGTTTCTGACATTACCGAAACGCCGGCGGGCGAACTGTCAGCCGTGGGATTGCATGGTTTGGAGCGGGCCCCGCTCGACCAAGGGGCCGCCGCCGAGTGAGGCGGCATCGTCTCCGCCATACACGGTCATTCACTTCGTCAGATTAGGGGCATCCCGTGACCATTGATATCGCTGCACAAAATAAAGACATAGTGGCGTCCCTTGAGGACTTTGACACCAAGTCAGGCGGCCTCGTTGAGCGAGCCATTTTCAATCATCGACTGCTGGTGATCCTGCTGTGCGCGCTGGCAACTGCTCTCTTGGCGTACCAGGCATTGGGTATCCGGCTGAATGCCAGCTTCGAAAAGGCCATTCCGACCAACCATCCCTATGTGGTCAATTTCCTGGAGAACCGCAAGGACCTGAGTGGGATTGGCAACTCTATTCGAGTCGCGATCTCCACAAAGAAAGACAGCATCTTCGACAAGACCTATCTCGATACGTTGGCCAAGATCAACGACGAAATCTATCTGCTGCCGGGCGTCGAGAAGCCCTACATGAAGTCGCTGTGGACGCCTAGCACTCGTTGGCTGGCGGTGACCGAAGACGGGCTTGACGGCGATACTGTTATTCCTGCGACTTACGATGGTTCGCCCGAGAGTCTGGAACAGATCCGTCAGAACGTAGCGCGGTCGGGGGAAATCGGTCAGTTGGTGGCTGGCAACTTCAAGTCCAGCGTGATCTATGTACCGCTCTTGGACATCAATCCGGAAACCGGAAAGCCCCTTGATTACGGCCAGTTCTCTCGGCAGCTAGAGGAGATCCGCGCAAAATATCAGACCGACGATATCCAGATTCACATCACCGGGTTCACCAAGATTCTTGGTGACCTGATCGAAGGTCTTACGCAGGTGATGATGTTCTTCGTCGTCGCTGTGGCCATCACCATCGTTATCCTTTACTGGTACACCCGCTGCGTGCGCAGCACGCTGATTGTCGTGTCGTGCTCATTGATTGCGGTGCTGTGGCAGTTGGGGCTGCTCACCATCCTAGGCTATGAACTGGATCCTTACTCGATTCTGGTGCCGTTCCTGGTGTTCGCCATTGGCATGAGCCATGGCGCGCAGAAAATGAATGGCATCATGCAGGATATTGGCCGCGGCCTACATCGCATCATCGCAGCGCGCTACACCTTCCGCCGGTTGTTTGCCGCGGGTCTTACCGCATTGCTTTGTGATGCCGTTGGATTTGCAGTGCTCATCGTCATCCAGATTCAGGTAATTCAGGATCTGGCCATTACCGCAAGCATCGGTGTCGCGGTCCTTATTTTCACCAACCTCATCCTGCTGCCAGTGCTGCTCAGCTACATCGGAGTGAGCAAGAAGGCTGCCGCACGCAGCCTTGCGGCCGAGAGCGAGGAACTGACTTCGAAGAGCAAGCATCCGGTCTGGGCTTTCCTGGATCTGTTCACTCGTCGGTCCTGGGCTACTCCAGTGTGCATACTGGGTTTCTGTTTGGCGGTATTCGGCTTCGTCGTCAGTCTCAATCTGAAAGTGGGGGACTTGGACCCGGGTGCACCGGAGCTTCGTTCCGATTCACGCTACAACCGTGATGCAGCGTTCATGACCCAAAATTATGCTGCCAGTACGGACATCTTTGTGGTGATGATCAAGACGGGCGAGGACCAATGCACTCATTACTCGACACTGTCCGCTGTCGATGCACTGGCCTGGAAACTGGAGCAGCTCCCGGGCGTTGAGTCCACCAACTCCATGGCATCGTTCAGCAAGATTGCCACCTCCGGCTACAACGAAGGCAGCTACAAATGGTACGAACTGATTCCCAATGACAGCGCTTTGGGGACGGTTCAGGGGCGTGCGTCTCGTGAGCTCTTCAACCAGGACTGCTCGCTGTTGTCGCTGTACGTCTACCTGACCGACCACAAGGCGGACACCTTGACTCGGGTCGTAGATGCCACTGAGTCCTTCATCGCTGAAAACGATCTCGGCAATGCGAAGTTCATGCTGGCGGCTGGGAGCGCGGGTATCGAGGCCGCAACCAATATCGTCGTGAAAAAGGCGATGCGAGAAATGCTCTTCTGGGTCTATGGGGCAGTGATCATTCTTTGCTGGGTGACCTTCCGCTCTTGGCGTGCGGTACTAACCGCGGTGCTGCCTTTGGTACTCACCTCGATTCTATGTGAGGCGCTTATGGTTGGCCTTGGCATGGGGGTGAAGGTTGCGACGCTTCCAGTGATCGCACTGGGCGTAGGGATCGGGATCGACTATGCCCTGTATGTACTGAGCGTAACCCTGACAAGGCTGCGTGCTGGGGACTCGCTTTCACTGGCCTATTACCGATCCCTGCTGTTCACCGGGAAGGTGGTGATGCTCACAGGTGTCACACTCGCGGCTGCAGTGGCAACTTGGGTCTTCTCGCCCATCAAGTTCCAGGCAGACATGGGCATATTGCTGGCTTTCATGTTCGTGGTGAACATGCTTGGAGCCTTGATTCTGTTGCCAGCCTTAGCTCATTTCCTACTCCCCAGGAAGCTCTTCGATAAAGCGCCTGACGAGGTCAGCAAGGCAAGGAGCTAAACGTTTCCCGCAGCGCGAGTGAGGTGGATGGACGCGCGCTGCGGGCTTTTCAAACCGCGTCATCCTCTCGTTCTGACGACACGTCGCCCACAATAAAAAACAAGAAAGGCCCGCCTGACATGGATCGCACCAATACTCTGCCCCCTCCAAAACGGGGTGGTATTCACCCTATGCGGATTTGCATTGCTGTTCTTCTGATTCTCATCGTGCCTGCCATTGCATGCGCGCAGGCGAATACGCAGGCCCTGTACCAAAAGGTCCGTTCGTCGTCACTGCTAATCGCCACCCATGCCCTGATCTACTACGGGGCCGAAAATCGTTTGAGCGATCCGCGTAGTCTTGATGCCTATCAGAAGAGCTACCAGGACCTACAACAATTGGTGGAGGCGTTGGGTTATCCGCAATCGCTGCAGCGCCCCGTCGCGGAGATGAGCGCGCTCCTTCCCCAACTGGAATCTGGAGCCACGGATCATTCGGTCAGCTATCCGGACCTTCTCATAGGCCTGATGGATGCAGATGCCGAGATGAAGAAAGCTGTTGCCAGTGCTTATGCAGACGCGAGCCCCGAGCTCTCCCAAGCTCGCTTGATGCTGCGGGAGTTGAGCGAGCGCATTGGCGATTTGTTGATCTCTAATCAGGCTCGCATCACGCGAGTGGTCGGTGAGTACTCGGTGGCCTATGAGGCTCAAGATGCCGAGGCCAAGGACCAGCGAATCAATGAACTGTTCGAGGCGCTGAAAGTGCAGCTGCCTGAGCATGCCAAGGTTCTGACTGACCAGCATCGTGTGTTCCGTTTCGCCCGTGGTCATCTGCTCGGTAACAACTACAAGGCGGTGTCCGGGAGCGCGGCGTTTTACCTAGGATCGGTCATCGCAAAGCTCGATGAGTTGGCCGGACAAACCGCTCCTTGAGTTGCCATAGCATCGACATTTCTCCCGGCTAATGGATGCTGAAGTCCGCCAGAAAGACGCGGCCTTTCAGCCGATCCCTAGAAGCAAAATACCGCTGCCTTGCCGTATCCACAGGTCAGTCGACTGCCGCTTGGCGTACAACAATCACGGCAACAGGAGACGTCTAGTGAATAGCGTGTTGTACCCTGCCATCAACCTGATGAACCGCATGAGCTTCGGCATGAAGTTCAGTCTGATCAGTGTGCTGTTCTTCCTGCCCATGCTGGTCACCAACTATCTACTGGTGCGCGAGTCCTATGACGCTTTCGTCGATACGCGTACCGAGCTGCAGAGCCTGGCGCTGCTCAAGCAGGGCCAGCAGCTGCGCCAACAGCTGGAGCGTCTCAGCGACCTCTACGAGATCAATGCTGTGCTCGCCGAGTCAGATCACGCGCCGACGATCATCGCCTTGATCACTCCATTGGAGAAGGGCATCGCTGAGACCTTGGGCGCGCTCGAACCCCCTAGCAGCGATGCTCAGGAAACCGAGGAGTTCAATGACCAGCGTGAGGTAATCAAGACCACTCTGGACGCGGTAGCAGCAGAATCATCCCTGCGCAGCAAGGCCAGCTTGGTGACCAAGGCGCTGGATAACTCCGAGTTGTTCATCAAGCTCATTGCCAGTGAGTCCGGACTCAGTCAGGACGGTGATCTGAGCGTACGCCAGATCAGCGAGCTATTAACCAGCACAAGCCAGCCGGTAACGCGTGCCATCAGCAAGGGGCGTGCCCTCGGCTCCTACTCCCTGGGCCAGGGCATCCTCGGCGCTTCCGACATCACCAAGCTCGACGATCTGCTACTGGAGCTAGAAAAGCTGCATGCTGAATATGGTTTCAAGCTGCAGGGCGTACTCGAGGGCAATGTCCAGGCCAAAAGCGCCCTGGGCGGAGTTGCCGAAGCCAGCCACCGTAGCTTGACCGATATCGCCAAGGTGCTTGAGGGGCAGTTGCTTACTGCTGACAGCCTGAATACTCCCTGGATGGGCTTCTACGACGAGACCAGCGCTGCCATCGACAAGACCTATGCGCTGAACGATGGCGTGCTTGGTTTCCTAGAGCAGGAGCTGAGCCACCGCCTGGAGCAGAAGCGTCTGCAGATGATCCTACTCGTAGTTGCCCTGATGGTGCTGTTCCTGTCCATCGTTTACCTCTACGGCGGCTTTTACGTTTCCACTCTCGCCACGCTCAAGGGGTTTGCTGTGACTCTCGGCCAGGTCGCTGGCGGCGACATGACGGTGCAGGTTAACGTGCAAAGCAGCGACGAGCTGGGCGAGCTGGGCGCGGTGTTCAATAGCACCGTGGCGAAGATCCGCGACCTGATCGAGTTGGTCGGCCAGACCGTCATTGAGGTAGAGCGCCAGGCCGACCGCGTCGAACTGGTGTCCGGTGAGAGCAGCCAGGCAGTGAGTGCCCAACGCGGGCAGATCGAGCAGGTGGCCACCGCAATGAACGAGATGTCCGCCACCGCTCAGGAGGTGGCGCGCAGCGCCGCCGCGGCAGTGGGTAGCGCACAGAGCGTCAACGAGGAGACCGTGAGCGGCCGTGCCATGGTCAGGTCGCAGGTCGACAGTATCCAGCGTCTGGCCAGTGAGATCGACCAGTCGGTGGGTGTGATCAACCAACTGGCCGCCGACAGCGCCTCGATCAGCCAGGTGCTGGACGTGATCAAGGAGATCGCTGGGCAGACCAATCTGCTGGCGCTCAACGCTGCCATCGAGGCAGCGCGGGCCGGCGAGCAGGGCCGTGGTTTCGCCGTCGTGGCCGATGAAGTGCGTAACCTGGCTAAGCGCACCCATCAGTCCACCGAGGAGATTGAGCAGATGATCGTCCGTCTGCAGGGTGGTGTGGGCGCTACCGTGATCGCCATGAACGGCAGCCATCAAATGGTCGAAAGCACGGTCAGCCAGTCGAGTCAGGTGCAGCAAGCGCTGGATAACATACTCAGCGCGGTTGGCGTGATCGTTGATCAGAACCAGCAGATCGCCGCCGCCGTAGAGCAGCAGACCGCCGTGGCTCACGATATCGACATGAACATCGTCGAGATCAATCAGGCCGGCGAACTTACTGCTGAAGGTGCCATGCAGACTGAGCAGGCTAGCCGCTATCTATCTGGTCAGGTGGCGCGGCTGAAGGAGCTTATAAGCGCATTTCGTGTCTGATCTGATCGGCGGGCATCGTTTTATATCGCCCGAATGCCACTGAACCATTAGCCGTGACCGAGGGGTAGCGCAGTGACCTTTCGGCGACCGGTCTCGATCAGTGTCTCTTGCGTAGCTTCGCGCAGCCTAGCTAGAGCGAGGCAGATGATCGAGCATCAACCAGCGGAGCGTTCTTCAGCCGACCAGGCCTATGGACGTTCCGCGCAAGCTCGCGCTCATCCGGCGATAGTCTGCTCGATCTCCTTAATGAGGCGACAGCCGGCTGATTCATCCAACGCCTGAGGGGCTCCGGTCAAAGGCACTTCCTTTCCCGTATTGGCCTGCAAATGCTTTGTGCTATCCGAAGATTCGACAGCGAGGCTAAGTGAGCAGAGTTCTTAGCCAAGTCTCGGATCTAACTCGGAAACTTTCCGCACATCTATCACTGGATGGCCCTCAGAGTTAATAGGCCACTGCTCTTATCTTCGTATGAACATGCAGAGATTCCGATACCTTTTTGGTATGAGGCGGCGGGAAATAAGGTATTGGAGATATCGAGCATCGCTGGATATCGTACTTCTAAGCGGCCCATAGATTGGTGCTGAGTTATAGACCATACCACATAGACGTACGGCCCGTAGGTTCTGCGGCTTTCTTTAGTTATTGGCAAAAAATAAGAGAAATTTTATGACTAAGCATACAAAGACATTCGGTCCCAGCCCTGTAATTCCTGTCGATGAACGGTCTGTCACTAGTCATATGGTGCATTTCGTATCCTATGCTTCCAATCCTATTCTTGCTGGCTTGCAGCCGCTTGAATACACCGGATGGAGAGATGAATCTCTTTCTTGGCATGACTCTAGTTACATTCACGCAAATCTCAATCCCTCCCCGACTTACCGCTTCTGGGGGCCGGACTCTATTGAGTTTCTCAAGAAATACTGCGGGAATTCTTTTGAAAAGTTCCCAGTTGGATTCGCTAAGCACGGCATTATGCTGGACGAGCAAGGGCGGATCATGGTCGATGGTTTGCTGGTTCGCCGCGAAGAGGATTACATCACTTACTGGATGAATCCTTGGTTGCAATATTGCGTAGAAAATAGCGACCTTGACGTCCAGGGTGAGGATGTTACCGGCAAAGTGTTCATGTTCCAGTTGGGTGGTCCGACCTGCTTGCAGGTACTAGATGCAGCTAGTGGTGAGAACTTGCACGACATCAAATTCATTCACCATCGAATGAGTAAGATTGCAGGTCGAGATGTAATGATCCTGCGCGTCGGTATGGCTGGCTCCCTGGCTTATGAGGTTCATGGGAATGTAGAGGATGCCATTCCTGTTTATGAACAGATTCTCAAGGCTGGCGTAAAGTACGGTTTGAAGCGATTGGGTACCCCCGCTTACAATATGACCCATTGGGAGAATGGATTCCCACAAGCCTATCTCGATTTCCCCCTTCCTTGGTTTGAGCACAAAGAATTTGCTGCATGGCTCCGTGAGCGCGAAATTGGGTTCCTCTGCGATCCCGAAATTGTTAAAGATTCTTTGTCTGGCAGCGTCGGTCAAGATTTCGCAGCTCGTTACCGAAACCCGATTGAGTTGGGTTGGGGTAAGACCATTAATATGGATCATGAGTTTGTTGGAAAGAAGGCTATTGAAGAGCTAAAGGCAAAGTCATCGCGCCAGATGGTAACTCTTGAGTGGAATAAAGAGGATATCCTTGATATCCACCGCTCGCAATTGGCCGATCCAGTCCCTTATAAAGATATTTCTAGTCCCGAAGATCTGGCATTTGGCGGTATCTATCCAGCCGATTGGGTTTTGAATGATAAGGGCGAGCAAGTAGGTGTCAGTAGCGGTCGGATGGTGTCCTGGTTCTATCGGGAAATGATTTCGCTCTGCTCCATTGATGAAGAGTACCTGAGCGAAGGCACCGAGGTCTGGGTTCTCTGGGGGGAGCCCGGTACTCGGCAGAAGAAAGTGCGCGCTAAAGTAGCTCGGTATCCCTACTTCAATGAATGCCGGAACCAGAAGGTAGATACCAGCCTGATCCCCGTTGGTACGATGGATTGATAGAGATACTCTGGTTCTAGGTCGAGTTGAATTCTAGGGTCAGAAGATCTTTATATGAAATCCAAGACGGTGGCATTTATGCCACCGTTTTTCCAGCTGCGGGTTGTATTTCATTCCAATTATGTCTGCTTGCATATTGGAAGCTGTGGGGGGAGTTCTTCATGAATCCGACGCCCTATGAAATTTGCGTGCCTCAAGTAGTACTAAATGACTTGAAGCAACGGCTAATTGGCACTAGATGGATAGATGCGATTGAGGAGTCGCAATGGTTATATGGTGCCGATATTGATGTTGTTAGAGAGTATATAAGCTACTGGCGTGACGATTTTGATTGGCGTAAGCAAGAAGCTATTCTGAATAGCTGGAATCACTATACGTCAGAGATCGATGGTGTTGAGGTGCACTTCATACACCACAAAAGCCAATTTCCTAATGCTGTTCCTTTGCTGCTGCTGCATGGTTGGCCGAGTAGTTTTGTACAGCTCCTCCAACTGGCACAGCAAATCATTAATACAAATAGCGAAAGCCTCTCTTTCGATATTGTGATTCCATCGTTGCCAGGGTATGGCTTCTCAGGAAAGCCGGCAGTAAGTGGATATGGAACCAGGCGCGCAGCTCGTGCTTTGAATCTGTTGATGACTAGCGTTCTTGGTTATCAACGATATGGGGTTCGCGGGGGGGACATAGGGAAGCTGATTACAGACTGGTTGTGCAGTGATTATGCAGAGAGAGTAATAGGCGCGCATCTGGCAGAAATTATCATGCCTGGACCGTGTGAAGTGCCAGCTAATGCGTCGGAAGCAGAGGCGGAATATATCAAGAAAAATAACTTGGTATGGCAAGAAGAGATGTCCTACTGCCTCCAGCATATGACAAAGCCTCAAACTCTTGCTTATGGGCTTAATGACTCGCCAGTGGGTTTGCTGGCATGGATTCTAGAGAAATTTCAACGTTGGGCCGGAGTGGATGGGGATTTGTCTAGGCGATTTACCAAAGATGAGCTCCTGACCAATATCACTCTCTACTGGGTCACGCAGACGATAGCTTCATCTATACGAATCTATTACGAATTCTGTAGGGAAGACTATTCCAGTCAGGATTGTAGAGCTGTCCCAGTCGCTTTCTATCATGGCTCCAAAGATATGTTTCCGAATGCACCGCGAGAGTGGGCTGACCGGTTTTATAACGTTGTCAGTTATTCCGTATGCGAATCTGGTGGACATTTCCTGGAGTGGGAGGAGCCGGTCTTGGTGGCTGAGGATTTGCGTGAATTCTTCTCCGGTTTGCGGAGTTCAGCTTTTTCTTTTGGCTCTTGAATGTAATCGCAGCTATGTGTGGGTAGGATGGCTGTGGTTCTGATAAAACATAAAATTTAGGTGATTGCATGACTTATAAATCTCAAGAATCAACTTTTATATTGAATGTTAGTTGCAAGGCCGGGACAGGAATTTTGGCGGCAATTTCTACATTCCTTGCAGACAGAGGTTGCTATATTTGTGCGGTTGAACAGTTTGATGATGAAACAACTGAAAAGTTCTTCATGCGCGCCGTGTTCAGGATGGAAAGCCAAGATATTTCCATTGGCCAGATGCGCGAAGAATTTGTTGAGGTTTCTGAAAAATATGGCATGACATGGCGGTTCTATGATGCCGTTGAGCCTGTTAAAACGGTAATCATGGTTTCGAAGTTTGATCACTGCCTGAATGATCTGCTCTATCGCTACAAAAAAGGTGAGCTTAACTTGGAGATTGTTGCCGTCATCTCCAATCATCAAGATCTGCGAGGTATGGTTGAGCGCGAAGGTATTCGATTTGTTCATCTGCCTGTTGATAAGGATAATAAACCTGCTCAAGAAGCTCGCTTGCTCGACATCGTTAGCGAAACTGATGCTGAGTTGGTAATTCTTGCGCGTTACATGCAAATTCTTTCCGACAATCTAAGTCGCGAATTGTCAGGTAAGTGCATTAATATTCACCACTCGTTCCTGCCTGGATTCAAAGGTGCCCGCCCATACCATCAGGCTTTCGAGCGCGGAGTTAAGCTAATTGGCGCAACTGCTCATTATGTGACTTCCGATCTGGACGAGGGTCCAATTATCGAGCAAGTCGTGGCTCGAGTTGATCATAACTATAAGCCTGAGCAACTGGCACGTGTGGGTCGAGAGAACGAGTGTTATGCATTGGCTTCGGCGGTCAAGTGGCATATCGAGCGCCGTGTCTTCTTGGACGACAATAAAACTGTTATTTTCCTTGGCAGTTAAGTTTTGAGGCGCAAATGAAAGTCATTGATGGCAAGCTGTTTGCCGATAAATTATGCGCTTCACTCCAGGTTGAGATTGCGGCGCTAAAAGTATCGACTGGGCTCTATCCAAGCATTGCAGTTGTATTGGTAGGAGATGATCCTGCGAGTCATGTTTATGTGCGTAATAAAGTGAGGCGCTGTGAAGAGGTTGGCATCCGCTCCCTAGAATACCGATTGCCTGTTACTACTGGACAGGCTGAGCTACTGGAGTTGATTGATAGCCTCAATAAGGACAGAGACGTTCATGGTGTTCTGGTTCAGTTGCCACTTCCTCGTCAAATTGATGAAGAAGCGGTGATTGCAGCGATCGATCCAGCCAAGGATGTCGATGGCTTCCATATTGAGAACGTAGGTGCACTCTCTGTCGGCAAGGAGGGGATGATACCATGCACTCCTCTCGGGTCTTTGATGCTACTTGAGGACACCCTTGGGTCGCTGGATGGTTTACGTGCAGTAATTGTAGGGCGTTCTAATATCGTCGGAAAACCGATGGCTAGCCTGCTGCTGAAAAAAAATTGCACAGTTACCATCGCTCATTCAAAGTCCAAAGACTTGGCAGAGGTTTGCCGTCAGGCGGATATTTTAGTTGCTGCCGTTGGTCGCCCGAAGTTGATCAAGGCTGACTGGGTGAAACCGGGAGCTACGGTCATTGATGTCGGTATAAATCGCATCGAAGAGGGTGGTAAAAGCTTGTTGTGCGGTGATGTTGACTATGACGGCGTGGCAGAAGTTGCGGGTGCGCTTACACCGGTTCCTGGTGGGGTTGGCCCGATGACAATTGCTTGCCTTATGTATAACACGCTTACCGCAGCAAAGAGACTTGCCAAGCCTCTTGGTGATTGATCTATATAATGACGGATGAATTGCATACCGTTTATTTAGGTCTTGGATCTAACGTCCTGCCATGGGAGTCTCTCTCTGCAGGATTGGACCGTCTTGAGGGGGTTTTTAATATTCTCGAGAGTTCATCAGTCTATTTTAGCGAGGCTGTAGGATTCGACGGTCCTCCTTTTTTGAATATGGTGGTCAAAGTCTTGACGGAGTTATCTCTCGCTCAAGTCGTTTCGAGTGTCCGTGCTATAGAAAGTGACTTTGGTCGTGCTAATAATGATCTTCTTAAGTGCTCTCGGCGCCTTGATATTGATATTTTGCTATTTGATGACTTGTGTGGATTATTCGGTCATGTGCATTTGCCTCGTCCGGGGATGGTTGAGAGCGCATATGTTTTGGCTCCAATGGCGGAACTGAGTCCTAATCTGGTGCATCAAGGCTCATCAAAGACGTATGAGGATTTGTGGCTGCTATATGGGCATGATTTGCCATTAATACAGAAAGTGAATTTTGAGTGGAATGGTAAAAGAATTTCCTGTGATAAATCTTACCTGTAAACACATTGCTGCTCGCCCATTTTTGACTTGGTAAGATGTTAGTGTTACTCCCTCGGTCATTCCAGTTCGCCACGAATAATCATCGTCCGGCCTCAAGCTCGATTTGCCTAGCGCCGGTAGCCAATGGATATAGCAAGTGGTGAAAGGAGGCGCTGCGAAGGGTTGCGAACGGCCAAAAGCAGCCATAGAGCACCTACGAAGCTAGAAGCATTTAGACTTGACTAGCCTCAAACTCCTCAAGCAGGTACAGGGCAGCTGCTCCGGCAAGATTCACACAGAAACCCGCCTCGCTAACTGTTGGGGGTGTGCTGCTTGAGGCTGCGCCATGAGCGTCACCAAGTCTATTCCTCATTTCGCCTATGCCCCAGATGATCGAATTAAGCCCTTCGATAGTTTTCTCAACGGGCTGTCCTTTAACAACAATCCCAAGGGCGTCAATCGCTCTGCTAAATAGCTCTCTGTTATTTTCAGTGGGTTTTCCTCCGCGCTCCTCAATAATCCATTTAAGTGTTGTTTCAAGAAGGCTTCTTGCCGCCGTAATCGCTCCGCTTGGGTCTGTCACGCGGCGATGCAGAGCTTTTTCCCACTTATCTCGTATATTGTAGCTTGGAATCCGAATTAAGAGGTCGGTCAAAACGTCGTCAGCGGGTGTTGGTTGGCCGGAAAGCTCATTTAAATGGCATTCGCCTTCAAATGTAAGTCCGCCATCAACTAGAATAAGGCTGTAAGACATATGACCGGACATGGAGTCTATTTGCGGAATAATTCTCGATATATACCCTTGTTTGTGAGCATAAATAACCGCTTTCGCAATGGCTTGGAATTTATCTGGGTCGCCACTTGCATCTTTTTGGGGGGAGAATGATGTCGCTCCGGACTTCACCTTTCGCAAAACTTCGTGTAGCAGCAAATTCATGGTCGTCGCCCCTGTATCTCTTGTGGTTTTTAGCTCGATCAATCTGTGTGGCTGCTTCGCAATCTCTGTCGGCAGCCGACTGATTGAAGTACGACTGTGGCCGTGAACTCGCATGCTTAATGGCTAGCGAGAGGATCGCTACGTTTCTCCAATGCAGACAGTGACAGCTAAATCTATAGGGTCAGTGTTCACTACTCTGTAAGCCACAATCGAAGCTACAGACCCAGGCTTTTCTTGAGAAGGTCACCGAAAATTGGCCAAATTACAGGCTGAACAGCCGTCCATGCTGGCCCGCAGACTTTTTCAAGTAATCTCTTAGCTTCTTTTCCGTTACCTTCGCTCGCCTCCGCTATGGCGGAAACTAAAATTTCGCGCTGCTCTATTGAAACCACTTCCCCCTGTTTCTCCAGTATCGCAACCAATCTCACTAGAATGTCACTATCCGTACCGGAAACGGAGTCCATCCTTTGCACTACGCTACCGCCTGTGGCGAGTTGTAAATTGGAAAATTGGCCGCCAGAAATGTGTACATTGTTTATGATTCGCTGAACCTTGCTTGGGCGATTAGTTGACTGCCTAGCAGTCTTGTATCCTAGTTCTGTGAGGCCTGCGTATTCTCGCTTGCTATAGCCGCCAATAATAATGAGCCTATCACCAGGCTCATTCTTGTATGCCTCATAAGGCCCGGTATTAATTAGATTCTTTTTTTCAAGATCTGAAAGGGCAATATCGAAATCAACTTGTGTGATATCGTCCCCTGCACAAATAGCCTTGGCGAGATCAGATACTTTAGGGCCTTCATATCCGGAGTTCAGGTGATCAGCATTCAGGTTTCGATCTGAAAAATCTGCTAGAAGCGTGCCAAGAATTTGTTTTTCAGCTTCATCTAAACGTACGGTCATACTAATTCCTTGTAAATAAAAAACTTAATCTTGAGTTATTCAAATAATTGACACTCTTGACAGCCTATCATCTTTTGTCGCTGACCAGCATGGCTGGCCAGAGGATAAATTGTTCACGTTGAGCAATGCGCGTCAGAGGTTGGAGATATGGACTATCGATCTTCAGGACCAGCCACCATTACAATGCTGCTGAGGGGGGCTCGCTGGAACGAGCTTCGACTCTGATCAGAAACTCAAGGATGGAGGCAACCCAGCATGTATCTGGCCGAACTGAATATCTGTAATTTCAGGAAGCTAAGGGATGTCCAGCTGCGCTTTCAGTCCGGCCTGAACGTCCTGGTTGGGGCTAACAACGTAGGCAAGAGCGCTGTAGTCGACGCACTACGGGCATTGCTGGTCGGGTATGAAGAGTCCTATCCGCGCTTCGGAATCGAAGACCGCCATCGTCCTCCGCGGGAAGAGCCAACTGGAGACATCGAGTTCCACTATGTCTTTCGAGGGCTAGGACCCGACGACGAAGCCGACTTTTTGGCCGCACTCAAACTCGGCGCCGTCGGTCAAGTGGAGGCGCACTTTCATGTCCGTTATTCAGATGCGGACCAAGGGGGGCGCTTTAGGGTGCGCCGCTGGTGTGGCGATCATCAGGAGGTGTCGCTGACGGCGGACATGATCGAGAACCTACGTGGGGTCTATTTGCAGCCCCTACGTGATGCAACACAAGGGCTTCGCCCCGGCCGAAACAGTCAGCTTTCGCGCTTGCTTCATTTGCTCACCGATGGAGCAGGTCGCGAGGGCATCAATGACGCGTTGCAGCGTTTGGATAACGAGCTTCGGGAGCATGCTCCTATCCGGAGTACGCAGACTGCAATTACTGATCGTCATAACGCGATGCTTGGAGAGCAGCTACGTCAAGCCCTCACTGTGGGACTGAGTGCCTCCGACTTTCAACGCCTTTCCACACGATTGACACTCTCTGTAGATGACTTCGAGCTTGAGCAGAACGGCCTGGGCTTCAACAACTTGATTTTCATGGCTGTGGTACTCAGTGAGCTGGCTCGTAACTCTGACGCGGCATACCGCGGCCTAATCGTGGAGGAGCCGGAAGCGCACCTACATCCTCAACTGCAGGCAGTGCTGTTGAGATATCTGGCGAGCTTGCAGGAGGTGGATGGAGAACAGCCTGTTCAACTCTTCGTGACGAGCCATTCACCCAACTTCGCCAGCAATGCAAATCTCGATTGCCTCGTTTGCTTGGTGGAGTCGGCGGGACGAGTCGAGACGTTCTTTCCGCGCGAAGTAAGGTTTGAGAGGGGCAAGCGGGAAAAGCTGGAGCGATATCTCGATGTCACTCGTGCGGAGCTGTTCTTTGCACGGCGGGTCATTTTTGTTGAAGGGGCAGCAGAGATGATGCTCGTCGATGCTTTGGCCACCGCGGCTGGCTTCGACTTACATGGGCATGGAGTGAGCCTCATCAGCGTCGAGGGACTCAATTTCGATTCCTTCCTTCCACTGTTTGGCGAGAACGCACTAAAGATTCCTGTCGCGTTGATCACTGACGCTGACCCATCAGGGGTCGTGGTTCCCGGTCAACCGGCCCAGCCCTTGTATCCTGCCTTGGGGGCTGATGTTCAGGTTTCTGACAACACGGCCAATATGCTTGAGCTTGAGGACAGATACGTCCAAGTTTTCCATGGCGTTAAAACGCTGGAGTACGACTTGGCTCTGCATCCGAACAATCGCGCAGCCATGTTGGTTGCCTTGGCTGAAATCCATCCTCAGATTGCTCAAGACCTTGAGGTGGTCGTTAATTTGGCCCCTGACGATGCAGCTAAGGCAAAAGCACTGTTCTGTGGAATGTTTGAACGTCCATCTACCCAGAAGAACGTGCAGAAGGGCCGCTTTGGTCAATCCCTGGCCTATGTAATCGGAGAGGGAGCCGCCTGTGAGGTCCCACCTTACATCCTCGATGCGATCGTTCATGTGTGCCAGGTACCGGACGCAGGAGCGGAGGCAGAATGATTGAGCCATCCCCCGAACAGCAGCTCGTCATCGATGCTCCCCTGGTACCCCTAGCCGTTACGGCATGTGCGGGAAGTGGCAAGACGGCTACTGCCATTCAGCGTCTAGTTGAGATGCGCCGACGCCTTGGTGGAGCGAGGGGACGCATAGCACTGCTGTCATTCTCTAATGTGGCCGTGGAGACATTTCGGCAGGGTTACCAGGAACTTTCGCAAACACTGCCGAATAGCTCCGGTCGAAGCAGGGTTGATATCGATACGCTGGATAGCTTCATGACGACCCACGTCATGAAGGCCCATGGTCACCGCACTATGGGAGCAAACCAGACAGCTTTTCTAGTAACCGGCGGAGAGCCTTTCCTGGCTGGGTTCAATTGCCCAACGCGGGATCACCCGATACCTGTAAGCGACATCAAGGTTCGATTTAGCGCTGGTCAGCCGCTCTTCTACTACACGGTACATGGTAACGAGATGCCGCTTAACCAGCTGGATGCTAGTCGAGTGGTTGCTAGATTGGGACGCGTGGGGGGCTATACGCACGATCTGGGACGCTATTGGTGCTACCGCGTCCTAAGTGAGCAGCCTGTGGTGCTTAGAGCTTTGGCTCGACGCTACCCTCATATCATCGTCGATGAGGCCCAGGATATTGGAGTCCTGCATCAAGAGCTTTTGGAGCTTCTGATTGGTGCTGGCGTGCAGGTGTCGCTGATTGGTGATCCAAATCAGGCTATCTATGAGTTCGCTGATGCCGACGGTCATTTTTTGCGGAACTACCACGAGCGGGAAAGAGTTGTTCCTTACAACCTGACTCGCAACTATCGCTCCGTGCCCTCGATCCTGAGTGTTGCAAATTACCTTTCGGGAAGGGCGGATGATCCTGATCGTGCTGACGAACCCCCACCTCTCGGAGCCTACTTCATTGGCTATAACGAGCAGGCGCTTCCACCTCTGTTGGATGCTTTCCATGCAGAACTGAGGCGGCAAGCAATCAACCCTGATAGATCGGCTGTCGTATGTCGTGCGGCTGCAATGGCCTCCAGGCTGTCGGGAGAAAGAGATCCTGAAGGACGGGGAGTAGTGAAGCTGTTTGCCGAAGCCGCGGTACTTCGAGATCAGAACTCCGACTTCCTGGGGGCATTCAGAATGGTCGCTCGAGGCATTGTCAGTCTCTTGAATGGCCCACCCCCAGGGCTTCTCAATAGGCTGAGTGGCGTCACTCATGATCGTGATTTGCGCGAGCTGCGACGTCGGCTGTGGTTGTTCACTAGAGATGCTGCTCAGGGTTTGCCGGCTTCAAGTCTGCCTGCCTCAGGCCAATGGCTTCCCCTGCTGCAGGGGCGAGTTGCTCAGCTGCTTCGTGACATTCAGCGTGATTTTGAGTTGATCGCACTGGATGGGCTGACACGCCGGCTAACGCGCGCCTCGCTGCCTGCTGGGCCACTTAGTGTGGGGCTTGAGGTGGCGGTTGAGCAGGAGCCCAAGGCCCGCGTGAGAACCGTTCACCAAGTTAAGGGTGAAAGTATTGATGCCGTCTTATATGTGGCCAATCGGGCCAACATCGAAGCCATGCTGGCAGGAATGAATACTGAGGTAGGCCGTATTGGCTATGTTGCGGTGACTCGCGCCCGCGATCTGCTTTGGTTGGCGGTTCCTGCGACCGCCTTGGTTGCCTTGAGACCTCAGCTGGAGCGGGCCGGCTTTCTCGAAGCTGGTCAGGCTCTTGCTGGGTAATCGTCCGCTCTTGGCCGGTAGCTACCTGTCATGAAGGGCAGCAATCGGCAGTCGAACGCAGTCGGTAGCGAATGGCAGCTAGCGGTTGAATCCACAGTTGGTTGTGGACACCAGTACGTCACGGGAGCGTTCCTGGCTCCTGGCTCCCAATGAGGAACCAGGTCATGAGGCGCGGAGGTGTCCAGCAGGTCGGATACCGCTTTGAATCGCTTCGATTCGCGCGTCGATCAGTGGAGTGAGCAAGGCATAGAGTTCGGTAGGCCGGAGAGTGGATCGTTGTTTGCCCAGCAGTTCAATGGACAGTCGCCCCAGGGCCGTGCGAAGAGGCATGTCCGCATCCTTGAGAAGGCGATCATGCAGGTACTGCAGTTGGATGCGAAGCTCCAGCGGGCAGTGTTCCTGGGCTGCCGCCCGTATCGAAAGGCCGCGCAGTCGGCCGAGCTCTTCGACTTGCCAGCACCGCTCGGCGACCTCCGGTGTGAGTGCCAGCAGGTGGCAGCGTTGCAAGTCCAGGTGCTGGATGTGGGCGAGTAATTGCTCCAGCAGACGGCAATGTCCGTCGAAGTCCTCCGGCGTGAGCAGCAGGCGTTGCCAGGCTCGGTAGTTTCCAGCATCGGTCCAGGCCCGCCAGGAACGTTCCAGTTCGGCTTCAAGCTTCCGGCGGTGGTGCACGGCGTCAGCACTGGTCTGAGCACCTAGCGCACGATGGCGCTGGACGCCCTGCATGAGTACCAGGCCCAACTGCAACATATCGCGCAATTCTTCTTGCTGGCGGAACTGCCGGCGTCGATCGGCCAGCCACAGGACAACGCAGGACGCGGCCAGGGCGGCCAGTACGGCCAGTGCGGGCAGGCTCTCTATGATCATGGCGTTGCGTCGCCTGTGAGTCGGGTGAGGTAGCGGGTGAGGTCATGCAGCTCATGGGTCTGCCGGCTTTGCACCTGAAGGCTGGTGCTGATCTGCTGGAGCTGTTCGCCGAGGTCCTGGTTCGCCTGGTGATGTTCGAC
This sequence comes from Pseudomonas sp. BN515, assembly GCF_029873155.1. Lineage (NCBI taxonomy): Bacteria > Pseudomonadati > Pseudomonadota > Gammaproteobacteria > Pseudomonadales > Pseudomonadaceae > Pseudomonas > Pseudomonas sp. BN515. The sequence continues at coordinate 100,680 of NZ_SSOH01000088.1, forward strand.
CAGCGCCTGTTGCATGCCGTCGAAACGCTGCAGGTTTTCCTGGCTTTTGCGGGCCAGCCGGTCAAGGCTCTCGGCGAGGCTATTGCTCTGGCCGCTGCCACGCTCCAGCAGCTCGCGATGGTGTTCGACTTCCTTGCTTACCTGGTTCACGGCCCCGGCGATGGATGTGGCGGCGGCGATGATGTCGCGCGTGGTCCTGTCGGTAGCGGTCGCCATCTGCCGGACTTCGTCTGCCACCACCGCGAAACCACGCCCTTGCTCGCCAGCACGGGCAGCCTCGATCGAGGCGTTCAGGGCCAGTAGCTGGGTTTGCTTCGCCAGGTCCTGGATGCCTTGCACCGACTGTTCGACGAGCGCGGTACTTTGCAGCAATTGCGTCACCGCTCGGGCGGTGTCGCCCAGGCTGCTGCGGATGTCAGCCATCCCGGTCCCCAGTTCCCGCGCCGCCCGGCAGCCGTCCTCGCCCTGGGCATGGGCGGCCGCAAAATCCGAGCGGGCGCTGCTGGCCATTTCGTCCACGCTGGCCAGGCTGCGTTCAATCTGTTCGCTCGCGGCTGCGATCATGTTCACTCGCTGGCTTTGCTCGCCGCCCTGGACATTGGCCTTCTGCGCCAACTGCTCCAGTGCCTGGCTGGCGAAGCGCACCTCACTGTTCAGGCGATCATTGCCGCGCAGACGTTCACTGCACTCGACCAGCAGGGTGGCTTGATCGTTGGCGGATTGGGTACGGAGCAGGCGTGCCAGTTCGTCGAACCAGAAGGCCTCGCTGTAGCGCTGGCGCAATTGGTGCAGATGTAGGGAAATGCCCAGGTAGAGTGTTCCCAGAACAAGCCCAAATGCCATTGTCGGCTGACCTGCATGCGCGCAGGCCGCCGCGCCAAGCGCGGTACCGATGGGGACCCATGCACCATGCTGAATGCTGGCGACGAGGGCGATACCTGGCTCGAATGGCGGATAGGTTGTCCATTGCCGAGGCGTTCGCTGGAGGTCCTGAACGAGTCTGGTCGCTCCTTCGATTCCAGTTACACGGGAGTCAGCGAGATTGCTCATGGTTGGATTCCCACGTGAAGTGAAGACTGTCCGTTGTTCATGGTTGTGCTGCGTCCTCGCGAGACGTCCAGCAGGATCGGTGTGGGGGCAAGACGCCCGCACACCGATGTACCCAGCCGTTACGGTCAGTAGGTGTATTGCACCTGCACCCAGAGCTTGTCGGTATCGACCGTGCGGGCTCGATCATCCGAGTCGTAGCTGGCGTACTTGAGCAGTCCGACCAGACCTTTCACGCCTGGTATCGGATGGGCGTAGGACAGGTCGATCTCGCTGCCGTAGCTGTCGCTGCCCTGCTCGGTGTCGAAGTCGTGGTACCAGGCTTGCAGGCTGCCGCCGGCCAATGGCGCGGTGAACCCCAGGTAGGCGTCCTCGATGCCGTCAGCCGGCGTGGTGAGGAACTGGTCGGCCCAGCCCTGGAAGATGTGCTTGGTTGCCAGCGGCGTCTGGAACGCTCGGTTGCCGGGGCCGCTGTCGCCGCCCAGTACCTCGTAGCCGCCCTTGAGCTGTACGCCGTTGAAGACATACCCCAGCTCCGCCAGGTAGTACTCACTGTCCAGGTCCAGCGGGTTGTCGGCGTAGTCCTGCTGGCGTGCGTACTCCAGCGCATAGCTGAAACCGGCCAGCGCACCGTTCAGGCGCAGGCCGCTGGTCCGGCTGGACAGGCTGCCCAGTGGGGAGGTCGCAGTGGTCGCAATGTTGTCCAGGCCGAGCAGGTAGCTGTAGGCGGTCACTGCGAGTTCCGGCCGCACCAGGTACTGGGCATTGAACAGGTGACTGTGGCCTTCGATGTTGGCGGGGTTGGTACGGTTATCGAAGCGGCCGTTTTCCGGGCCGAAAATGGTGTTGATGTTGTCCAGGTAGCTGTAGGTCAGGGTCAGGCCATCAAGGGGCTTGAGCTGGGCCAGTGCAGCGTCGTAGGTCTGCTCGTTCTGCCGCCAGGCCGAGCCGCCGACAAAGCGTTGGTTGTCCAGGTTGATGCGTTGGCGGCCCAGCACGGCGCTGCCGAAGGCCTGGTCATAGCGCAGCAGGGCCTGGTTGACTTCGGTGCCGTCGGGGTCGACCACCATGGCGTAGTTGGTCTGGCCGTTGCGGGTGCTGTTGTAGGCGGCATCGCCGAGGCGGCTGACGTTGTCCACTTCCACTAGGCCCGAGAGGCCGTACCACTTGCCGGTCTGGAAGCCGACGCGGGTGCGCAGGGTCTGGGCATTGGCGTCGCGCAAGTTGTTGTTCTGGTCGACGTTCTCAAAGCGGTAGCGGGCATCGAGGATGGCTTTGCCCCCAGTGAACAGGTTGCTAACGTCCTCTGTGGCCAGGGCGGCGTGACTGGTGCCGGCAACGGCCAGCGACAGCAGAGCGGGTTTCAGCATGTGCATAGCGGACTTCCTAGGTCTGAAAAGCGCAAAAAAAACGTCACGGTGTCCGCGCTCCGGGTGGAGAGGGGATTCCGCGACGTCGTTGTCGGTTGAGTGGCAGACACGCCGTTGTGCTGACCGGGGAAGGTCTTAGCAGGCACTGTGCCAGTTTGTTCAACTACTTGATTTACATGATGTTTGTTTAGCGACAAGAACATTTGGCGATTACGTCATGCACCTGCGCGGGCAAGGTTGCATTGGCGGGGTGCGAAGCCGGGTACGGGGGCCCCTGCATGGGGCATGCGGGCAAGTCAAAACGCGAAAGCCCGGCACGGGGCCGGGCTTTCGCGAAGGGCAGGGCGGATACCTAGGCGGCGGGGCGCTGCTGACGTTGGTAGAGGAACTCCAGCACTGCGGTGCGGTACTCGTGGTAGCGGGCATCGTTGGCCAGGGCCAGGCGGTCGCGTGGGCGCGCCAGCTCGACCTGGACGATATCGCCGACGGTGGCCGCCGGGCCGTTGGTCATCATCATGATGCGGTCGGAGAGCAATACGGCCTCGTCCACGTCATGGGTGACCATCACCACGGTACTGTGGGTCTCGCCGACGATGCGCAGCAACTCGTCCTGCAGGTGCGCGCGGGTGAGGGCGTCCAGGGCGCCGAAGGGCTCGTCCATCAGCAACACCTTGGGTTCCATCGCCAGCGCACGGGCGATGCCCACGCGCTGCTTCATGCCGCCGGAGATTTCATTGGGGTGCTTGTGCGCCGCATGATCCAGGCCGACCATCTGCAACGCCGCGGCGGTACGTTCCTTGAGGCGGGCCTTGCTTTCACGGGCGCCGAAGACCCGCTCTACGGCGAGATGGACGTTGCCGAAGCAGGTCATCCAGGGCAGCAGGCTGTGGTTCTGGAACACCACGGCGCGCTCAGGGCCAGGGCCGTCGATTTCCCGGCCATTGCAGATCAGCCCGCCGTCGCTGGCATCCAGCAGGCCAGCGATCAGGTTGAGGACGGTGGACTTGCCGCAGCCGGAGTGGCCGATCAGCGAGACGAACTCGCCACGGGCGATGCAGAGGTTGACGTCGCTGAGGGCCTGGAAACGACCCTTGCGCGTATCGAAGTGTTTGCTGACGCCGGTCAGCTCGACGAACTTGTCCATCAGGGTTCTCCTGCTCTTGGTAGGAGCGAGCTTGCTCGCGAATGCGGTTCGCGAGCAGAGCTCGCTCCTACAGGAATGGTCAGTTGTTGTAATCGAAGCGCTTGGCCAGCCACAGCAGGCTCTGTTCCAGGGCCAGGCCCACCAGGCCGACGATGATGATGGCGATGAGGATGTGCTCGACGTTGAGGTTGTTCCATTCGTCCCACACCCAGAAGCCCAGGCCGGTGCCGCCGGTGAGCATTTCCGCCGCCACGATCACCAGCCAGGCGACACCGATGGCCAGACGGATGCCAGTCATCAGGTGAGGCAATACGGCCGGGAACAGGATGCGGGTGAGGACCTTGAACTCGGAGAGCTTCAGCACCCTCGCCACGTTGAGGTAGTCCTGCGGCACGCTGGCCACCCCGGCGGCGGTGTTGAGGATGATCGGCCAGATCGAGCTGATGAAGATCACCCAGATCGACGCGGGGCCAGCGGCCTCGAACACCAGCAGGCCGATGGGCAGCCAGGCCAACGGCGACACCGGGCGCAGCAAGCTGATGATGGGAGAGAGCATCCCGGCCAGGAAGGTGAAGCGGCCGATGGCGAAGCCCAGGGGTATGCCCACCAGCGCCGCCATACCGAAGCCCAGGCCGACGCGGCCCAGCGAGTGCAGGATGTTCCAGCCGATGCCCATGTCGTTGGGGCCGTTGTCGTAGAAGGGATCGGCAAAGAGTTCCAGCGCCGAATGCCAGGTCGACAGTGGCCCCGGCAACCCTTCGCTGCGCGCCGCCACCAGGGCCCAGAGGCCAATGAACAGCAGCAGGCCGAGCAGTGGTGGGACCAGCGCCCTCGCCAGGTTGCTGAATAGCTCCGCGCCTGGTCTGGCCAAGCGTGGATGCGAGCTGGGTGCGGCCTTGGCCGGCAGTGGCAGCGGAGGATTTACCGGAGCGTTCATCGTTACCTCCCGGGTCAGGCTTTGATGGCGAAGGACTGGGCGTAGGCGGCAGGGTTCGAGCCGTCCCACAACTTGCCGTCCATCAGGGTGCTGCCGCGCATCTGGCTGGCCGGAACCGGCAGGCCGAGGGCGCTGGCCGCCTCACTGAACAGCTTGGTCTGGTTGACCTGGGCGGCGACGGCGGCGTAGTCCGGATCCTGTTTGATCAGGCCCCAGCGCTTGAACTGGGTCATGAACCACATGCCGTCGGAGAGCCAGGGGAAGTTCACGTTGCAGTCCTTGCAGAAGGCCATGGCGTGCTTGTCTTCCCATTTGTTGCCCAGACCGTCCTCGTAGTGGCCGAGGAAGCGCTGTTCGATGACGTCCACCGGGGCGTTGACGTAGGCCTTGCCGGCGATGAGTTTGGCGGTGGCCTTCTTGTTCTCGTCGCTGGCCTCGATGAAGCGGCTGGCGTCGAGCAGGGCCATCACCAGGGCGCGTGCGGTATTGGGGTTCTGCTCGACGAAGTCGCGCGAGCAGCCCAGCACCTTCTCCGGATGGTCCGCCCAGATCTGCTGGGTGGTGGTGGCGGTGAAGCCGATCTTGTCGAAGATCGCCCGCGCGCCCCAGGGCTCGCCGACGCAGAAGCCGTCCATGTTGCCGACGCGCATGTTGGCGACCATCTGCGGCGGCGGCACGGTGATGGTTTTCACATCGGTCAGCGGGTTGATGCCGTGGCTGGCCAGCCAGTAGTAGAGCCACATGGCGTGGGTTCCGGTGGGGAAGGTCTGGGCGAAGGTCAGCGGGTTGCCGCCTTTCTTGATATGGGCGGCGAGCTGCTCGCCATTGGTCACGCCGGCTTCCTTCAGCTGGCGAGAGAGGGTGATGGCTTGGCCGTTCTGGTTCAGCCCCATGAGTACGGCCATGTTCTTCTGCGGACCGGCCACGCCGAGCTGGGAGCTGTACATCATGCCGTAGAGCACGTGGGAGGCATCCAGCTCGCCGGTGTTCAGCTTGTCGCGCACGCCCGCCCAGGAAGCTTCCTTGCTGGGTGTGATGGACAGGCCGTACTTGGCAGCGAAGCCCTGGGTGGCGGCCACGACCACCGAGGCGCAATCGGTGAGGGGAATGAAGCCGACCTTCAGAGCGGCCTTTTCCGGTGCATCCGAGCCGGCGGCCCAGGCCGCGCTGCGCAAGAAACCGGGGGCGGAGAGGCCGAGGGCGGTCACGCCACCGACCGTGCCGGCAATGGCGATCGATTGCTTGAGGAAGTTACGGCGACTGCTGTTCACCGGGTCTTTGGAATCACGTTCGCTCATGGTGTTGTCCTGAATGGAGGGCAAAACAAAAACGGCGTACGCCAGAGCTCCTAATAGGGGAAGGAACTCTGACGGACGCCGTTGTCCGTGATCCGCGGCCCACCGCCGTTGGCGCGCTACGCAAGAATCTGCAGGTGAGATTGCAAACGCCTTGCCAGCTTGGCCTGCAGCCCGAAGCCATGGTCTTGGCAGGTTACTTTCGGTCGTTATTGTCTTTTAAATCAGTAGCTTGGCTATTGCGGTAATGCTTCGGGCTAGCTGGCGGCAATGAGCCATGTTCGTGCGGCGCCGATGCGGCCTGAACGGTTTTGGTTCGCTTGGAGCAGGAGAGGGCAGCGAGGGGCGGATGCCAGGAACGGGGTGCAGTATTCGGGGCAACGGAGGACAGCACCACAGTGCGCCTGCGTACTGTGTGTGGCTAGAGATTGTTGCGAGCGTTGGCCCTGTCCATGGGGAGCGAACAAGTTCGCCTCCTCATGGACTTGACCGATTTCTGGTTGACGCTCAGACGCCAAGCATCTCGTGCGTGGCGATGATCTGCTCGGCTACCTGGATCAATCGTTGTTGGCGTCCCATGGCCTGGCGACGCATCAAGGTGTAGGCGGCCTCTTCGTCACAGCTTTTCATCTTCATCAGCAGGCCCTTGGCCAACTCGATGCGTTTGCGTTCGGCCAATTGGCTGTCTCGCTCCAGCAGTTGGGCGCGCAGGGCCTGATCACTCTCGAAGCGCGCCATGGCCACGTCCAGGATTGGTCTCAATCGCTCAGTGTGAATGCCTTCGATCACGTAGGCGCTGACACCGGCCCGGATCGCCTGGCGCATCAGCTCGGGATCGTGATCGTCGGTGAACATGACGATGGGGTGGGGCCGGTCGCGGCTGACCATCACCACCTGTTCCATCATGTCGCGGCCGGCGGACTCGGTGTCGATCAGTACGACATCGGGGCGCGCCGCTTCGATGCGCTCGGGCAGGTTGATGCTCAGGCTGGTTTCGTCCATGACCTCGAAACCGGCCTCCACCAGGGCATTACGCAGACGGCCGACTTTCTTCGGGGTGTCATCGATCAGGAGAATGCGGAGCATGCAGTGGTCAACTCTAGGCGTCAGAGGGCAGCGGCCGCAGTGGCGGCGCTGTGGGCGTGAATAGCGAAGCTGCGGGCGTAGCCGGCCGGGTCGGTGCCGTCCCAGATCTGGCCGTCGAACAGCCTGGAGCTGCGCATGGGGTGCGCGGGGACCGCTATGCCCAGCGCTTCGGCCGCTTCGCGGTAGAGTGCTAGCTGGTGGACTCGACGGGCCACGCCGAGGTAATCCGGGTCGTCCCTGAGCAGCCCCCAGCGACGGAACTGGGTCATGAACCACATGCCATCGGACAGCCAGGGCATAGACGCCTCTCCGCCGGCAAAGAAGCGCAGTGGGTGAGCATCGCGCCAGGCGTAGCCGAGGCCGTCCTCGTAGTCGCCGAGAAAACGCGGTTCGATGGCCGACAGTGGTGCATCGAGGTACTCGACACCGCTGATTAGCCGGGCAGTGCTGCGCTTGTTCTCGTCGCTGGCGTCGATGAAGCGGCTGGCCTCGAGCACCGCCATGGTTAGGGCGCGGGCGGTGTTGGGGTACTGCTCCACGAAGGCGCGCGTGCAGGCGAGCACCTTTTCCGGGTGGTCGGGCCAGATCATCTGGCTGGTGGCCAGGGTGAAGCCCTGTTTCTCATCCACCGCTAATGCGCCCCAGGGGCCGCCAGCACAGAAACCGTCGATGTGCCCGGTCTTGAGGTGCTGGACCATCTGCGCGGGCGGAAGCACGACTGTGTTCACATCTTCCAGCGGGTGGATACCCTGGGCCGCCAACCAGTAGTGCAGCCACATGGCATGGGTGCCGGTGGGAAAGGTCTGGGCGAAGGTCAGTTTCGCACCGTGCTGACGCACCCGGGCGGCGAGAGTGTCGGCTCGGGTCACACCTGCCTGACGCAGTGGTTCGGAGAGATTGATCGCCTGGCCGTTCTGACACAGCCCCATGAGGATCGCCATTTCGGTGGGCGAGCCACCCAGTCCCAGGTGGGTGCCGTAGACCTGGCCATAGAGCGAGTGCGCGGCGTCCAGCTCGCTGCTCAATAATCTGTCACGTAAGCCAGCCCAGGAGGTCTGCCGCTTCAGCTCCAGGGTCAGCCCGTAGGGCTGGGCGAAACCCTGGGTGGCCGCGACGATCAGCGAGGCGGAGTCGGAAAGGGCCATGAAGCCCAGGTTCACTGTGCGCTTTTCCGGGGCATCGCTGCCCGCGACCCAGGCGAGGTTGTCGTTACGGGTGCAACTCTTGTCGGTCATGTTGTTTGTCCCACCACTGAACGAAAAAGGCGCCGTCCCAGTCGCCATGGGATTGGTGACCGGGTACGACGCCATCGTCTATGAACTGTCTCCGCCGTTGGAGGGAGTTCGGAGTGCTGGTGTCAGCAAGTGATGTGCCATCGTTCAGTAATGAAACTGAACGGAGGGCAGGGAAGAGGGCGCTGCTGGAGCTTCGATTAGTAGACGACCTCAACTTGGCTGTTATCTGCCATTCGGTATCGGCTGCTGCATAACCCAGCCCCTCGCTTATTAATGAATCAATCCACGCTCTCTGGCGGCACGTACCGCCAGTTTTCGCTTTCGTACTCCAAGCTTTTCAAAGATGCGCTGCCAGTACCATTTAACAGTGTTCTCCGTCAGCCCCAACGCTTGAGCTACTTCCTTGGCGGCGAGGTTTTGGGCCGTTAGACGAATGATCGCCAATTCGCGTTCGGACAGGAGCTCGGCGCTGGCATCGGTGGATACCAGCTCAGTTACTCGGGGTACTTCAGGGCGTTGGCCGAAGGCCGCAAGCAGTTTGTCTAGATAGCTGGTCCATGCCAGAGGGATATCAGCTGCTGTTGATTGTTTCAGCTGAAGCAGTAGCCCACACAGCTCTTCGCCCTCGTCGACAAAGATGCGCACAAATAGTCCTTCGGAGCGGCTTAAAGCTTCGATCAATGTGCGGCGCGCAGCTAGGTTGTCGCCAGAGCGAGACAGCAGACGTGTCAGCAATACGGACACGCGTACAAAGGACCGATTGTACTGGCGCTCCTGCAACAGATTTGCCCAGCGTCGTAGTACGCGTATGGCATTGGCATATTGGCCGTTCTCAAGGCTAACGCGGGCGAATGCCATTGCGAAACTCTCTCGGCTGCTGTCTGCCCCTTTCTCAGGGGATAAGGATTTGAGAGCAGTGAAATCCGGGCTGCGTTCAAGCAATCGCTCGGCCTGCACCAACTGACCCTGTTCAACGTAAAGTTGCACTTGGGCCGCCAGCACCCGGGCGCGCAAACGCGGCAGCTGGAATCGCATGGCAAATTGATGGGCTGCGTCGAGTTGCTCGTGCGCCACGGTGTAACCCGCATCTAGCCTTGTCAGAAGCGCGCCGGTAATCACTCGGGAAATGATGGAGTCGACGATGCCGAAGTCCAAGCTACTGATGGAAATCTCGGTCAACAGCCTGCGGGCTTCGTCTAGGCGATCCGTTTCATACCAAAGCTGAACCAATGGAGCTGCAGCCATGGACGCGAGTGAAGAGTCCCGTCCCTGGATACGGATTGCCGTTGCGTGAGCGGACAGGAGCAGACGCTCCGCGGTGGCAACCTGGCCGCGCGATGCAAAGACGCAGCCGGCGACAACGTCCAGGAAGACTGTTCCATAGCCGGCCCCTACGTTGAGGAATAGCCGACGTAGCTCGTCCACCTCCAGCTCGGAAACGAGACTCTGATAGCTATCACGCCGGCACATTATCAAGGCAACTTTTGCCGAGGCGAGCATGAAACTATCGCTGTGCTGATAGGCCTGCAGCCAATTTGTGATGGCGCGTTCGGCTGGGCGTAACTGGTCGGTAAAGGTTTGCAGCATGCAGTCGCGATGCTCCAGGGTTACACGGAGCAGCTCCTGCTCCCTGGCGGCGCTGCTGCCCTCAACAACATCTGGGTCAAGAAGTTGTTGGGTCTCGAAGAGCAGGCGGCGAGCCTCGAAAAATCGCCAGCGAATGATGTTGTCCCATACCAGCTCAAGCTGTAGCCGAGGAAGGCGTTGCATCACGTTGGCATCGAGCTGATCGGCCAGCGCCTGTAGCGTGGTGGTTTGTCCGCTGCTGAAGAGCGCTGGGCTTATACGGTCCAGTAACGTGCCGGCCCATTCCTGTTCGTCCAGGATGAACGCATGCTCGATGGCTTCAAGCTCCCGCCCGTGTCCAGCCAGCCATTGACCGGCACGACGATGGTACTGCTGCGCCGAGCGCGGAGATCGGTCCATCAGAATACGGCGCAGCAGGTCGGCGAACAGATGGTGATAACGGTACCAGTTGCGCTCCCGATCCAGCCCGAGAAGGAATAGGTGCTTCACCTCTATCTGATCGATCAAGTCCCTTGCGTTGCTCACTCCGAGTACCTCGTTTGCGAGCTCGGCGTTGAACGATTTGAGTAGCGAGGTCGCAAGGAGAAATTGCTCGATCTCTTGAGATTGCTTGGCAAGTACCTCTTCCACCAGGAAGGCGGCAATGTCTCTATCTGCGCCGGAGAACCGCTGGAGAAAAGTATCGACATCTACTCCAGACTCCAAGGCAATCGAGGCCATGCGTAGGCTTGCCGGCCAGCCTTCTGTTTTCCCCAGTAAGGTAATCAGCTGCGTTTCGGACAATTCCGGTATATGGAATCCGGCCATGAACTGGCGGGCTTCTTTCTCGGAAAATGAAATCGCTGCGCTATCGATCTCATGCAATTGACCGAGGGCGCGTAGCCGGGAAAGAGGCAGCCGCGGTAACTCGCGCGAGGAAATCACCAGATGCAGGTTATGCACTGGGCTGGTAAGAAGCAGGCTGATCAACTCCAGCACTCGAGTGTCGGTGATCAGATGGAAGTCATCCAGGAACAGATACACGCGGTCTGGCAACTGCATGACACGTTCGAGAATCTCTGCTGCCAGGTAGGGAGTGCTGGGGCCGGATCCTAGGCCATGGTGCGAGCCGGAGGCATTGATTGCACTGTGGCCATCAAGCGCTGATAGGAGCAGGGACGAGAAGCGCACTACGTCGTTATCGTAGCTGTCGAGGCCCAGCCAGGTGGCTTGCAGGTGCCGTTGCTGCAGGCGACGGAGCAGCGCGGCCATAAGACTGCTTTTGCCATATCCTGCCGGCGCGCAGATCAGTAGCAGCGACTTGTCGAGACTTCGTTCAATCCGATCCAGCAAGTCCTCTCGCTCAATCAGCCCGCCGGCCTGCGTTGGCGGTGCGAATTTTGTTGGCAGAATCGGCCATGAGGCTGGGCCGTTCATCGACTGTTCACCGGGCATGATCAAACTGAACGCTGCTCAGGCTCCAGCGTTGAGTGGAATACCCATCACGGAAACCCTTGTTGTTAGAAACTGCCGAAATCGGCAGCGAGTGCGTCGTTTATCACATAGCCGTCTGTGATGCTCAAGGCCCTTGAGCGTGCGGCCCCGGAAGGACGAACGATGGCAATGCCCGAAAGGGAGGGTGGGGGCGTTGCTGCTGGGATGAGAATACCGGCCAATGCACAGTGGAGTGCCCAGCCGGTAGTCCCTTAGCTATTCGAGTCAGGTATCAACCGGTGAAGTCTTTGCCGAAGATGTTCCGAGCGATCACCCACTTCTGTACCTCGTTGGTGCCTTCGTAGATCTCCGCGATCTTGCTGTCGCGATACACCTCTTCAACATGATAGTGCGACCCATCGAAGGCCAGCTCCTTGGTGAAACCGTAGCCGCCGAAAATCTGAACACCTTCGCGGGCGAATTCGCTGGCCAGGTTGGTCCCGTACCATTTGGCCATGGCTGCTTCAGGCTCGGGGAACTGCTCCCCCCCATCCATTCGCAATGCGGCTTTGAGGTACAGGTTGCGTGCGTTTTCGATTTCGGTAGCTCGTTCGGCCAGGCGGAATTGCCAGTGCTGGAACTGGGCCAAAGCCTTGCCGAAGGCTCGTCTTTTCTGCAGGCGGGCAACGCTATGGTCGAAAACGCTCTGCGCCATGCCTACACCACTGGCGGCGATGCCAATGCGTCCGTAAGTCAGTACTTGCAGCGCGATCTTCAGTCCGTCGCCACGCTTGCCCACAACGTTGTCTAGCGGGACTCGGACCTTGTCGAACCGTATATCGGCGGTCAGTTGCCCATGGTTTCCGAGTTTTTTGTCAGGCGCACCGACAGTGACGCCTGGTAGGTCGAGGTCGACAACCACTTCGGTCATTCGCTCACCATCGCGGCACAGCAGCACGACGAAGCTAGCTACTGGCGAGTTCGTGATCCAGCGCTTGTGCCCATTGATCTCAATGTGGTCGTCGTGGAAGGTCGCATGGGTCACCAGGGCCTCTACCGACAGGTCAGTGCTAGCCTCCGGTTCGCTGGTGGCAAAGCTGCCGATCTTTCGACCTTCCAGTAGCGGCGTCAGGTAACGCTTTTGGAGTGCGGGGTTGGCCCATTCGAGAGCGTGGCCGGCGAGGATGCAGTGCACATCGTAGATCGCCGCGACGCTATTGCTGAAATAGCTCAGCTCCTCGATAACGACCGCGGTTGCTGCTGCTGGACATGCCAGGCCGCGCCCACCGACTTCAGCGGAGAAGGGAATTCGAAAAAGGCCGGCATCTGCCATTGTCTCGAAGAGGTCGAAAGGGAAAGCCTCGACAGCTTCTTCACGGTGGCCGATTTGCCAGGCAACAGGTGCCACATGCTTTTCGCAGAACGCACGCACTTCTGCCCGAATCGCAAGTACCTCCTCTGGGCTCATCAGGTCGTGGTACAGACGTGGTTCCTGGCGAGGTGGATGAATCTCGTTTGTCATTGTCATTTCTGGCAATTCTCGTGTTGGTCGGGATGGGAGGTGCACTTTGTCCGGATATCCGCCCTGGTCGGGCCTGAACACACTCAACACGCACCCAGGGCGATGAGCGCAGCCCGGGCGCAGGCTTCGTCTTCGGATTCACTACCACCGGAAACAGCGACAGCACCTATCAATTGACCGTCGATACGTATCGGCAGACCACCTCTCACCAAGGTCAGGTCGCGGTGCGATAGCAGACCATCACGTACGCGTTGGCCGGAGGCTTCCAGGACTTGTTCGAGCTCAGCTGCTGTGATGCCGCAGCCTGCTACGCTGCGCGCTTTTTTGATGGCCATTTCATGGGAAATCAGAAACGCCCCTGGCATCCTGGCGAAGCCGGTAAGCGCGCCTTGGGAGTCGACAACGGCGACCACTACCTTTATCGCCAGTAGTTCCGCGTGGTGGATCGCGGCCTCTATGGCCTGTAGCGCAGCTCGATGGGTGATGAGGGGGTGAGAGATGTACAGGGGATCAGTGGACTTCGGATTGACGACCATCGTTGACTCCGAGACCGAACGAATTCGGTCCTGCTTTTGTTGCGCTCGGGGCGATGTGCGCCAGCGGAGCTAGCCAGGGGCTCGGTGCCTGTAAACATGCAAGGCTCAATTCCCCTGGGCATTGATGAAACTGGCTGATCGGCACTCCGCCCACCGGCCACACTGAAAAAAAAGGGCGTCTCGGTTTTTCACGCTCGATAAGGTAGACGCCCGTGAAAGGAGCACTGCTGGTTTTCTCTCCGAGACCTTGTTGGCGGTTGCGGAGAGGCAACAATCAGGTCACCACAGTGAGAAAAGTTTCGTGAAGCTTGCGCTGCACGTAGTCGAGACCGCCGCCATCACCGATACCGTCGAAAGTCCAAGTCAGCGGTGGATGGTCCGGATAGGGCTGGCGATCTTCCTTGAAAGTCTCGAAGCGATTGCCGGACGGATCCCATGCATAAATGGTCCTGCCACGAGTCACGCCATGTCGGGTTGGTCCGATGTCCACAGGCACGTTGTTCATCGCCATGATGTCGCCGGCGCGCAATACCTGTTCCCAGCTTTCCATCAGGAAAGACACATGGTGGAGCTTCCCTGGCTCCTCGTAATGACCGAAGGCGATGTCATGGGATTTGATCGAGCAGCTGAGGAACCCAATGATGTTGGTCTCGCCATCTGGGCCAAGTACGCGCTCGACCAGCGTGAACCCGAGCACATCGATGAACAGCTTGAGCGTCTCTGGTACGTTCGGTCCGTACAGCAGCAGATGGTCCATCCGCAGTGGTGAGATGCCGTGAGTAGCCGTAGGGTCCCACGGAGTCGGATTGACCTCACCGCACCCGTTGCCGACGAAAGTCTTCTCGGCATACAACTCGACTTCGTGACCACTGGGGGTGGTGAAGCGTACGCGTTCACCGGTCTCTAGCAGGTCGCCGGCGGCGATGCGATGCGTGTCTACCCCGTAGGCCTGCAGCTTGCCTTCAAGGTCATTCAGGGTAGCGACATTCAGCACCTTGAAGCCGACGAAATCCATACCTGCGCGATCGGCCTCACGCAGTATCACGCTGTGATGATCAAACTCGTCGCGGCATTTGAGATAGATGCGACCCTGGGAATCCCGCCCGGTCTCTAGCATGCCGAGAACATCGCGGTAGTGGTGTACGCCCGCCTCAAGGTCCATGACACGTAGTTGAACGTGCCCGGGGCGCAGAACGCCTGTCATTGCCATGTTTCGCTCCTGATTGTGTTTGTTCTAGAGAGGGCTGGCTGTTGCCCCCGGGCGTGGGCCCGTCTTCTGGCCTAGCTGTTCGACCCGACGGTGGCTAAACACGTCTGGGTCATGTACCGGAGGTACCACTTACAGAGGTCATGGAGCGCGGCGATGCTGCTCCAGTCTGTATGTCGGCTAGCTCCATTTGGCAGTCAGTAGATACCCTAACTACCGTTGTAAATACCGTCTAATACCTTGTTTTCGTCTGCCTCATACCTATTTGGTATGTCTATGGCTCGCCCTCTTTAGTCGCCCCAAGGGGCTGCTCTTGGCGGTTTTCCTTGTGCCGTGGCCTTGTCCGCATGCGGCACAGCGTGTTCAAAGATCGAGATACAACGTGTCTGACATTGCGCGGGATACACAGATGATGATGTGCTTGTTCGCCGCGCGTTCGGCAGCTGAGAGCACGTTGTCACGGTGCTCGGGAATACCATCCAGCAGGCCCGTCTTGCATGTGGCGCACAGGCCCTCGCGGCACGAATAAGGCACGCCTTCACCACATGCCTCGAGCTCTTCGAGAATGCTGCGTCCGGCTGGTACTTCGAGAGATTTCCCCGAGCGCAATACAACGGTGAATGGCTTGTCCCCGGTGGTATCGATCTCCGTTGCCGTAAACCACTCGAAGTGCAGGGTTGCTGGGTCGCGTCCGGTCGCCGAGGCCTCGACCGATTTCATAAGTGGGTCAGGGCCGCAGCAGTAGATGTGGGCTGTTGGGCTGATGCCGACCAGCGCCTGTGATGGATTGAAGAAGTCTTGCTGTTCGTCATCAAAATGCAGGTGGCAGCGCTCCGGTGCCAGCGACATGAGGTCTTCATAGAACGCCATGCGCTGGCGATTCCTCGCGCAGTAGAACAGCTGCCATTTCTTGCCCAGGCGAATACAGGTATGGATCATCGCCATGATTGGCGTAATACCAATACCGCCAGCAATGAAGACAAACTCGTCTGCCTCTTCCTTGAAGGGGAAGTTGTTTCGAGGCGCGCTGGTCTGCAGCGTTACACCAACGCGGATCGACTGGTGGATCAGGCGGGAGCCGCCGCGGCTGTCTTTGGCCAAACCTACGCCAATGCAGTAGCGATCCCGCTCAGTTGGATCATTGCAGAGTGAGTAGTGGCGAATCAGGTTGCCCGGCAGATAGACCTCAAGGTGCGAACCAGCCTCGAAGGGGGGCAGATCCTTGCCAGCGGGATTACGTAGTTCCAGGAGCATGACGTCACGTGCTTCGCAGCGTACGTCGGTGACTTTCAGGGAGATTTTTTCGCTCATTTCGGCAGCCTTTCCATAAGGTGTCGTCGCGGGCACAGCGCTCGCGGCCACGGACGTCAGAGGGACGATGCAATAAGTGCTTCTTCTTGCATGCGTTCTTCTCTGATCAGCTTGTCCAGCACCCAGAGCATTTTGCCGGGGCCAGCATCGGCTGCGATGTCGAAGGTCTTGAAGTCAGGCTTTTCCTGCATGCGAATGCGCTGGCCTTCGAGCATCACCTTGTCTTCAAAGAAGGCGGCGTCGATGCCTTCCTTGAGTAGATCGGCTAGCCCCGGGCGTTCGGTAGCCTTGCTCACACCCCAGGAGAAGTAGTAATCCACCGAGTCTGCGTCACGAGGCGTAATGGCTTGGCAGCTCCAGGAGTCCAGTACCAACTCGCCATCGGACTCGCCTTCAGTGGCGGTGCCTGCAGTAAATACGCGGAAGTGCAGGATCCAGTTGCAGGGGACGGTCTGAGTGATGTCGAAGTGCGCATCGCATGTGAATCCCGGCGGGAACAGGTGAGCGACGAACTTTGGAACCGGTACGTTACGTACCCAGTAGTCGGTCTTGATCCCGCGAGGCAGGATCTTGTGCTCGGGTCTGGCAAGAGCCTGTGCCCAACCCATGGCAATGGTGTTGTCGTGCGTGAATGAGCTATGCGACAGGTCCGCCAGGTTGGCGTTCTCCATGCGATAGTCCGCATCAACCTGGATGTAGCTCGGGCGTACTATGTAGTCCGGGTTGCCTGGGCCGACGGAACTGCAGATCAATGCGGGATCAGCCTTTTCCGGGTCACCCATCCATACCCAGATCCAGTTGTCCTTCTCCACTACAGGGAAGGCTCGCACGCAGGCGCGTTCGGGGATGTTGTCCTGGCCGGGGATTTCGTTGCACTTGCCATCGGCGCCGAACTTGATGCCGTGGTACATGCACCGCAGGTCGTCACCTTCTTTGGCGCCCATCGAAAGGGCCGCCTGGCGATGTGGGCAGCGGTCTTCGAGAGCAACGACATCGCCATTTAGCTTGCGGTACAGAACGACGCGCTCTCCGGCGATTTTCCGGGCGACGATGGAAGTCTTCCCTTGCGATATCTGGTAATCCCAGCCTGCGCAGTACCAGCAGTTTTTGAGAAACATGGCTATCTCCTACCAGGGCGCTGTAGAGCAGCGTTGTTTTTGTTTGGTCTGGCTTGTGGTGTCGTAAGAGCACCTGTGGCCAAGGTAGCGAGCGTGGGAATGGTGACGCACCAACCTTTTGGGATGGTGGGGCGAGGCATCGTGGCGTGGGGAGTGGGGCAGCATGCGGGGGGCAGTAACCAGCCCGAGGCGTTACCTCAGGCCGGTTTACACGATTCAGCGTTAGAGCAGAAAGCCCATTGCCAAACGATTGAAGCGTTCGCCAATCAGGCGGTAGCCATCTGCATTCGGGTGCAGGCCGTCTACCAGTAGCGCGTTATCGGCAGTGCCGAACAGGTCCAATCCATTGATGTAGTGCAGTTGCTGGTCGTTCTGGCTGCGATGAGATTCGACTACGCCTTCCAGGACCTGGCGAATCTCCTCCAGAGTCATGCCTCCGTTCTCGCCAGCTGCTTCGCGGGACGGCGATGCGATGGGAGATACGAGAACGATTGGGAGTTCGGGCTTCGCGTCCCGAATCAAGACCAGCATGGAATGGGTGGAGTCTGCCAGGGTGCGCGGATTCATGGCGCCGCCGTCCCAGATATTGATACCTAGTTCCAAGACCAGGGCATTGATGTCCTGCTTGGCGATGGTCCGAGCTGCCAGGCTGCTGATCAGGCAGGAGCCCGCCCAGCCCATGTTGAGCATGCTGACATCGGCGAGGGCCGAGGCGACTGCCGGCCAACTGCCGGTGCCGCTATCAGCTTCCATGCCATGGGTAATTGAGCTGCCATGGAACAGTACCTGTGGGCGGACGTCAGGCGCTGCGCTCCAGCTTGCGCCGGCATCCACCTCAAGCGATTGGATGATTTGCACGGTGGATTGTGGGAACCAGATTTCCACGGTTTTCTCGCCTGCGGGCAGATGCTCAACACTCAGCACGGCGTGCGGATCACCCTGCGGGGCCTGGCCTGGAGTGAGAAACGCACCACCTGCAGCTGCCGCTTGCGCAAACACCTCGTTGTTAACGCGAACCTCGAAGTTGCGTTTCCACTGTTCCGGTTCGCTCAAGTAAGCCTGGGTCTGCAAGGTCCTCAGTCGCACGTTGCGGCTATTGGTGTTAAGGCGAAGGCGCACGCCCGATGTCATCGCTGCGGTAAAGCCGTTGAGCGGGTCGAGCATGAAGCCAGTAGCCGGATCGAAGCGAACTGGCTGCAACCCTGCCTCATGCTCGATGCAGCCGAGCTGACCTGTCAGCAGGGACTTGAGGTCGGTAAGGGGGACGTGTTGCATGGTGCGCACCTCTGGTTGTGGATCCGTTTTGTCGGACAAAGGCGCAGTCTATGAAGCTCGACTGAATGGCAGTAGTGTAAAAAAAGCCACTTTATATGCGGAAACAGACGGTATGCCTGTCGCGGCGATTTTCCTATACGACAACTGCTACGCCTCCAGCGTGGGCGGCTTTGCCGATGTGTTGCAAGTCGCCAACGCGCATCTTGCCGCTCAGAACTCAGCGCAGCGTTACACCTGGTCATTCCTCGCGCCGAAGGCTGGTGGTATCACGACGAGTAACGGATTACCGCTCCAGGCTCGGCAGCCTGAGCCGGGTGAACACTTCGATATTGTCTACATTCCTGCCTGTCACTATCTGGGCTATCACTCCTTCAGGCAATTCCTTGATCAACAGTCGCTGCATTGCGAATGGCTCTGCCGGCAGTGGGAGGTGGGGGCTGAGCTCATTGCCACCTGCACTGGAACATTCGTCCTGGCCAATACCGGACTGCTTGATGGTCGCGTCGCAACAACCACCTGGTGGCTGGAGGAGCAGTTCCGCGCCTGGTTTCCCGCCGTGGATCTCCAGATGGCGCCGATACTGACTCAGTCGGACCGACTGTTCTGCGCCGGAGCACTGTCCTCCTATCACTTGCAGTCGATCCAGACCATTGAGCGCCATTCAGGTGCAGCACTGGCAGCGCAGTGCGCCAAGAGCTTGCTGATCGATGTCAGCCAGACGCTTCAAACGCCATACCTTCCGTTGTTGGCGCATCGTTCGCACAGCGATGCCGTGGTGCAGCAGGCGCAGGATTATCTCGAGCGCCACCTCGCCGACCCCATTCGCCTGACAGATCTTGCGAAGCGTCTGGCGGTAAGCGAGCGCACGCTGATTCGTAGATTCCATCTGGCGCTTGAGCAGACTCCTCTGGCCTACCTACAGAGCTTGCGCATCGAGGCAGCGCGAACCATGTTGGAGACCGGTAATCAGCGCATCGAGAGCATTGCGCAGGCAGTCGGGTATCTGGACAGCAGCTCGTTCGTCAGGCTGTTTCGCGAGCGCATTGGACTCACCCCGGCAGCCTATCGGCGGAAATTCAGGCTGGGCGGTTAAATTGCTCGCTTGTCGGAACTCGCATAGTTGGAGTCATTTTTGCCACTGTGCGAGCAATATGCACGCCCTTACTCTGGCGCCCTGCCAAGTGAGGTGCCTCCATGAATGTCTTGATCGTGCATGCCCATCCGGAGCCTGCCTCCTTTACCTCAGCGCTCTTCCAGGCCGCAGTCGAGCATTTCCGCAACCTCGGAGCAGCGGTCGAGGTTTCTGACCTTTACGCGATGGGGTTCGATCCTGTTGCCAGCGGTGCGGACTTTAACGAGCGCGCCAATCCGGACTACCTGGTGTACGCCCTGGAGCAACGCAACGGAGTCAAGAGCGAAACCCTTCGTGATGATATCCAGAGGGAAATCGACAAGATCAAGCATTGCGACTTGTTGGTTCTCTGCTTCCCCGTCTATTGGTATGCGATGCCAGCCATCCTCAAAGGTTGGATCGACAGGGTGTTTGTCTCCGGGGTGTTCTACGGTGGTCGACGCATCTTCGACCTAGGGGGTATGCGCGGAAAGCGTGCGTTGGTTTGCGCGACCCTCGGAGGGCGCGAGGGCATGTTCTCCGCTGAAGGCATACACGACGACCTGCATGCTCTGTTTCGGCCTCTGCTGAAAGGGACACTGGGCTATACCGGCTTCGAAGTGTTCGATCCATTCTTTGCCTATCACGTGCCCTATCTGGATGACGCCGCGCGCGGAGAAATTCTCTCCCAGTGGTGCGAGCTTCTGGCTGAAATCGATCAGCGACCGGTGATGCCGATGCCCTTCACCGACGAATACGACACGAATTTTGAACGGCGTGTTCGCTAGCGCGAGCGAGCCCGAAACCCTCCCTACTATTTGCTCAGCAGGAGTTCCCATGAGTTCCCAGGATGTCTTCGTCATCGAAGCGGCACGTACAGCTATTGGTACCTTCGGTGGCGCCCTCAAGGATGTGGAGCTGGCCGACTTGGCTACCACACCCATCAAAGGAGTGATCGAGCGTTCCGGGATTGATCCGGCAGCTATTGGTCATGTCGTTATGGGAAACGTCATCCCTACGGTGCCGCGCGACGCCTACCTGTCCCGAGTTGCTGCGATGAATGCAGGAATTCCTAAGGACGCTTCGGCCTTCAACGTCAACCGTCTGTGTGGCTCGGGCCTGCAGGCCATTGTCTCTGCCGCACAGGCCGTGATGCTGGGGGATGTGCAGTTGGCCATTGGCGCTGGCGCAGAAGCCATGAGCCGGGGGCCATACATGATGCCGGCGGCCAGATGGGGCGGTCGAATGGGCAATATGCAGGCCCTGGACTACGTGCTCGGTGTTCTGCATGACCCCTTCCACAGTGTTCATATGGGCATCACTGCGGAGAACGTTGCTGCACACAGCGGTATCAGTCGCGAGACTCAGGATGAGTTCGCGGTGGAAGAACAGCGCCGTGCTTCGCTGGCCATCATGGAGGGGCGATTTGTAAGCCAGATCATCCCGGTTGAACTGCGCACTCGCAAAGGTGTGGAGCTTTTCAGCGTGGATGAACACCCGCGTGAATCCACTGCGGAGCAACTGGCGAAAATGAAAGCCGCGTTCAAGTCTGACGGCACCGTCACCGCCGGTAATGCGTCGGGGCTCAATGACGGCGCTGCGGCATTGCTGTTGGCTAGTGCTCAAGCTGTCGGCGATCAGGGGCTTAAGCCGCTGGCTCGCATCGTTGCGTACGCTCACGCCGGTGTGGAGCCCGAACTTATGGGGCTCGGGCCTGTTCCGGCAACACGCCTAGCGCTCAAGCGTGCTGGCCTCGCTATCGATGATCTGGATGTGATCGAAGCCAACGTGGCCTTTGCGGCGCAGGCCTGTGCGGTGATGAAGGAGCTGCAGATGGACCCCGCCAAGGTAAATCCCAACGGTTCTGGAATCGCTCTTGGTCATCCCATAGGGGCGACCGGGGCGATTATCGCCACGAAGTTGATTCATGAATTGCACCGTACTCAGGGGCGCTATGGCTTGGCGACCATGTGTATCGGGGGAGGTCAGGGCATCGCGGTGATTTTCGAGCGCGTCTGACCTCTCGGGTATCGGGCAGGGGGGCGATACCGCTCGATACCTGACGCAGCGTTTCTCCTCATTATTGGCCGTCTAGATTCTCCGCTGTTCGAGCTTTGAGAGAAGTTTCTTGGAGTGAAGGGCGGCCAGTACTCAACTAAGTGTGAACCGTCGCGGAGAACTGCGCTCCGCGATGTCTTCGGGAGTCGCGTGGCGAGGAGCCCAGGACAATCGACTCCGCTGCGGTCCTTTTCGCGATATACGCGCAGCAACTCTGACCCATTTCTATTGCTGCTTTAAGGCGCCTTGCCGCAAGGTTGTTCGCTGTCCAAAGAGATACCCGATTGGTATTGGCGAGGAACGAATAAAGTATTAGTCGGTATCGAATCCGCTCCCTAGACTCAGTAAACAGTCTGGTTCGCCCTTCCGGCGGACCACCTAAGGACAAGAGTGCGGAGCGATCATGCGCAATATCGATAACTTCATCGCGGGCGAATTCGTCGCCGCTGCCAGCGGCAAACGCTTCGACAAGCGTTCGCCGGTAGACAACCGTGTGATCGCTTCGATTTCCGAAGCGGGCCGTGCGGAAGTGGATAGCGCCGTAAAGTCTGCACGCAGTGCCTTGCATGGCGAATGGGGTGGCCTGACCACCGAGCAGCGTGTCGACATGCTGCATGCCGTGGCTAACGAGATCACCCGCCGCTTCGATGACTTTGTCGAAGCTGAAATGGCCGACACCGGGCAGCCGGCACATGTCATGCGGCATGCCTTCATTCCTCGTGGCGCGGCCAACTTCAAGGTTTTCGCCGATGTAATCAAGAATGTCGCCAGTGAGTCTTTCCGGATGGATACCCCGGATGGTCGCGGCGCGCTCAACTACTCCATGCGTGTGCCGAAGGGCGTAATTGGAGTGATTTGCCCATGGAACGCGCCCTTCCTGCTGATGACCTGGAAGGTCGGCCCGGCGCTGGCATGCGGTAATACCGTACTGGTCAAGCCTTCCGAAGAATCTCCGCTCACAGCAACTCTTCTCGGTGAAGTGATGAACACCGTAGGCATCCCCAAGGGGGTGTACAACGTATTGCACGGTTTCGGTCCGGATTCCGCGGGCGAGTTCATTACTCAGCATCCTGGCATCGACGCCATCACCTTTACCGGTGAAACGCGCACAGGCACAGCAATCATGAAGGCCGCTGCCGAAGGCATGCGAGATGTGTCATTCGAGTTGGGTGGGAAGAACGCAGGAATCGTATTCGCCGATGCCGATTTCGATGCGGCAGTGGATGGGATTTTCCGTTCGTCCTTCCTCAATTCCGGACAGGTCTGCCTGGGTACCGAGCGCGTTTACGTCGAACGTCCGATTTTTGAGCGCTTCGTTCAGGCACTGAAGGTTAAGGCAGAGGGCGTGAAATACGGTCGGCCTGAAGATCACGCCACGACCTATGGTCCGTTGATCAGCCAGGAGCACCGCAGCAAGGTGCTTTCCTACTACCGCAAGGCGGTGGAGGAGGGGGCCACGGTGGTAACTGGCGGTGGTGTGCCTGATATGCCCGGTGAGTTGGCCGAGGGCTCGTGGGTTCAGCCCACTATCTGGACGGGGCTGCCGGACAACGCTGCGGTAGTGCGCGAGGAGATCTTCGGCCCCTGCTGCCACATTCGCCCGTTCGACAGTGAGAACGAGGTGGTGTCGCTGGCCAATGACAATGAATACGGCCTGTCTACCACCATCTGGACGAGCGACCTATCCCGCGCCCATCGCATGGCTGCGCGTATCGATGTAGGGATTACCTGGATCAATAGCTGGTTCCTCCGCGATCTGCGCACTGCGTTCGGCGGTTCCAAGCAGTCGGGAATCGGTCGCGAAGGTGGCGTTCACTCCCTGGAGTTTTACACCGAGACACGCAACGTGTGCGTGAAGCTGTAAATCGCCTTTTAGGGCGCCGCTTCATGCGGCGTCCGACTTCCGCCGTCCTGTGAGAAAACCATGAACGACAACAAGATCGAGCAATACGGCGACGAGCTCTACGAAGCGTTCGTCTCTCGTCGCACAGTTCCCCCGTTACTGCAGCGTGAGCCCGAGATAACCATCGAGGATGCTTACCGCATTCAGCAGCGTTACGTTGCGCGTCGACTTGCCGCCGGCGAGACCGTGGTGGGTAAGAAAATCGGCGTCACCAGCAAGCCTGTTCAGGACTTCCTCGGGGTTTTTCAACCGGACTTCGGCATTCTCACCTCCGGCATGGTGTACCAGGAGGGTGATGAGATTGACCTTGGTACCCTCATCCAACCGAAGGCCGAGGCCGAACTCGCTTTCGTTCTTAAGCATGACCTGGTTGGGCCGGGGATCACCGCAATGGATGTGATCCGGGCAACTGATTACGTAGTGCCGTGCTTCGAGATTGTCGATTCGCGCATCACGGATTGGCAGATCAAGATCCAGGACACCGTCGCGGACAACGCTTCCTGTGGCGTGTATGTGCTGGGGAATGACAGAGGTGATCCGCGAGAGCTCGACCTGACATTGGCCGGCATGGTGCTGGAGAAGAACGGCGAGCTGTTCTCCACCGGCGTTGGTGCTGCCGTGCAAGGGTCTCCAGCCAATGCGGTCGCCTGGTTGGCCAACACCTTGGGAGAGCTGGGGATTCCGTTCAAAGCGGGAGAGGTGATTCTTTCGGGCTCGCAATCTGCCCTGGTACCCATCGCCGACGGTGACGAACTGGTATGTACCGTGGGTGGTCTTGGCAGCTGCAGGGCGAAGTTTACCGGGAGGAGTGCAGTATGAGCGCACAACTGACACTGTCCCGCGAGGACATCGTGCGTCTTTGTGAGCGTGTCGAGGGGGCTCAGACGCACGCCTATTCGATTCGCAAATTGACCGATGAATACCCCCAGATGTCGATTGCTGACGGCTACGCCGTGCAGTTGGAGTTGCTGCGCCGCTTCAAGGCGAAGGGGCATCGTCTCGTCGGCTGGAAGGCAGGACTGACCTCCAGGGCCAAGATGCAGCAGATGGGCGTTAACGTGCCCTCCATCGGTTTTCTGACCGACCGCATGGCGCGTCCGGAGAACTCGCAGATCAAGACCTCCGACTTGGTCCATCCCCGTGTGGAGTGCGAGGTTGCCTTTGTCCTCAAGGAAGGACTTGAAGGCCCGAATTGCACTGTCGCCGATGTGCTGGCCGCCACCGACTATGTGTTGCCTGCAGTGGAAATCATTGATTCACGCTTCTCCGGCTTCAAATTCGATCTTCCCAGCGTGATCGCTGACAACGGTTCCTCCGCCCGATTTGTCGGCGGCGGTCGTGCCCGCAAGGTCGATGAACTGGACCTGCGCACACTGGGCGTGGTGATGGAGAAGAACGGCGAAATCGTCGGCATGGGAGCGAGTGCAGCAGTGCTCGGGCATCCGGCAGAGGCTGTGGCGATGCTGGTCAACATTCTTTCCGAACTGGGAGAGACGCTGCCAGCCGGCAGCTTTGTGATGAGTGGTGGAATCACCGAAGCCGTCGCAGTGAAACCCGGCGACAACGTCATTGCACGCTTCCAGGAACTGGGCAGCGTTTCCATGCGTTTTATCGAGTAAGGCCTCCAGGAGAAGTCATGCCCATTATCGAAATGCACCTCGTCGAGGGGCGCACCGCCGAGCAGAAAAGCCGCGTCGCTGCAGCTGTGACCAAGGCTGTTAGCGAGAGCCTTCCATGCAACCCGGACACGGTCCGGATCCTGATTACCGAACACCGCCACGACGAGTTCTATGTCGCTGGTTTGAACAAGATGCAGCGCGATGCGCTGCAGGGGCAGGCGAAATGAAGAAGATCCGTTGTGCGTTGATCGGCTCGGGCAACATCGGTACCGATTTGATCTACAAGATCATGCGCAGCCCGGTGCTTGAGCCGGTCTGGATGGTAGGTATCGACCCGGAGTCAGAAGGTCTTAAACGAGCTCGAGACATGGGCTTGAAGACGACCTCGGAAGGTGTCGACGGTCTGCTGCCCCACGTTCTGGAGGACAATATCCAGATCGCCTTCGACGCTACCAGTGCCTATGTGCACGCCGAGAACAGCCGCAAGCTCAATGCGCTGGGTGTTCTGATGATCGACCTGACGCCGGCTGCTATCGGTCCGCTGTGCGTGCCCCCGGTGAACCTGAGCGAGCACACCCAGAAACAGGTAGCGAACGTCAACATGATTTCGTGTGCCGGCCAGGCAACCATTCCCATCGTCAATGCCGTTTCACGTATCCAAAGCGTGGGTTATGCGGAGATCGTCGCTAGCCTGTCGTCCAAGTCCGTAGGGCCAGGTACCCGCGCGAATCTGGATGAGTTCACCTACACGACCTCCAGCGCTATCGAGGCAGTCGGTGGTGCGCGCAAGGGTAAGGCCCTGGCCATCATCAACCCGGCTGAGCCGCCGTTGATCATGCGCAACACGATCTACTGCCTGACCGACGATGAGCCTGACCAAGAGCGCGTGACCGCGTCGATTCTGCAGATGATCGGCGAGGTGCAGAAGTATGTTCCGGGCTACCGGCTGGTCAATGGCCCGCTCTTCGATGGCAACAAGGTCTCAGTGTTCCTCGAGGTTGCAGGGCTTGGTGACTACCTGCCGACTTACGCTGGAAACCTCGACATCATGACCGCGGCCGCGACGCGCACAGCGGAAATGTTCGCCGAAGAAATCCTTGCCGGAAAGCTCCAGTTGCCCACTGTGGAGGTCGCATAATGAGTCAGCCCATCAGCCTCAAAGGCCGCAAGGTCATTCTCCACGACATGTGCCTGCGTGACGGCATGCACGCCAAGCGCGAGCAGATCAGCGTCGATCAGATGATCAAGGTTGCCACTGCAATGGATGACTCCGGCATTCCGTACATCCAGGTGACCCACGGCGGCGGTCTCGGTGGGAACTCGCTGCAGCATGGCTTCGCCCTGCACAGCAATGAGGAATACATCAGCGCTGTCGCATCTCGGATGACCCAGGCGAAAGTCTCGGTACTGCTGATCCCAGGTCTCGGCACGATGAAGGAACTCGAGTCCGCCTACGATTGCGGCGCACGCAGCGTTCACGTGGCCACTCATTGCACCGAGGCAGACACCTCTCCGCAACACATCGCCTTCGCTCGAAAGCTGGGAATGGACACTACCGGATTCCTGATGATGGCCCACCTCAACGATCCTGCAGGCATCGCCCAGCAGGGGAAATTGATGGAGTCCTATGGGGCGCAGACCGTTTACGTCACTGACTCGGCCGGATACATGCTGCCGGAGGACGTCAAGGCACGGGTCGAGGCTCTTCGTGATGTGCTCAATCCCGAAACCGAGATCGGGTTCCACGGGCACCACAACCTGGGCATGGGCGTCGCGAATTCCATTGCAGCCATTGAAGCTGGCGCCACCCGGATCGACGGTTCGGTAGCTGGGCTGGGAGCGGGGGCTGGCAACACTCCTCTTGAGGTATTCGCCGCTGTTTGCGAGCGCATGGGCATCGACACCGGCGTGGACCTGTTCAAGCTGATGGATGTGGCCGAGGACATCATCGTTCCCATGATGGATCACCTGGTGCGTGTTGATCGCGAGTCTCTGACGCTGGGTTACGCCGGCGTGTATTCGACCTTCCTGCTGCATGCGAAACGAGCGGCAGAACGCTTCGGCGTTTCGGCGCGCGACATTCTGGTTGAGCTTGGCCGCAAGAAGATGATCGGTGGTCAGGAAGACATGATCCTCGATACTGCGATGACGATGGCCAAGGAGCGTGGCTTGCTCAAGAGCGCCTGATGCGTCCGCCGAGCAGAAGTATCTGCTCGGCGTTTTCTCGAGTAGCGGAGTGCTCATGAATTCGACCAATGAAGTCGCGGTAATCGTCGGCGCCACAGGTGCTTTCGGACAAGCCATCGTCTCAAGGCTATGTGCCAGTGGCCTCGATATCATCGCCGTGGCTCGCAGCAGCGAAAGCCTCAATTCGCTAGCGGATCGATATTCACAGGTCAGACCTTGTGAAGCTGATATCGGAGACGACAGTGCAATCGAAGTCATTCGAACTTCCCTGAACTGCCCCGTCCGCATGGTCGTCCATGGACCTGGCGTAGCAGTTGCTGGAGGGGTGCTGGATGCCTCGGTAAGCGCGTTGAACTCCGCAGTTAACATCAAGGTTGGCGGCATGTTGCGCCTGGTGCGAGCAGTAGACGACTTTCTGCAACCAGGTTCACGCCTGGTCGCCATTGGTGGGCACTATGGCTTCGAGCCTAGTGCCTATGCGGCGGCGGCAGGAGTCGCCAATGCAGCCCTTGCCAATCTCAACCGGCAGCTCAGTCTGGCTTACGGCCCGCGTGGCATTACCTCCCATCTGGTTGCCCCGGGTCCCGCGGATACCGAGCGACTGCATCGTGTCGCGGCAGACCGTGCGGCGCAGCGAGGCGTGAGTGTTGATGCTGTGCTGGAGGAAATACGTGCGGAATCGTCCCTTGGTGCTTTGACCACGCCCGAGCAGGTGGCCTGGGCTATCAGCATGCTGCTGGCTCCTGAAGCTACTGCAATGTCGGGATCTGCCGTGATGCTTGACTCCGGTCGCCGACGAGGACTGCCCTAGTTTCCTTCTCCACATCGGTTGCGCCGCCTGGCATCGATAACAACAAGGAGAACAGTCATGCCCATCGTGAATTTCCATCTACTAGCCGGCGAAAGTACCGGCGAACAATGCGAGCTCTTGCTCGTTGAAGCCTCGCAGCTCTACGCGAAGGTTCTGCAATCTCCCATCGAACGTGTACGTGCATTCATCACATGGCACGACTCGCGCCATTTCGCCGCGGCGGGGTCTTTATGCGCGGCAACTGGTATGCACGCACCATTCTTTGACTTCTTCGTTCTCGATGGCCGCTCCGTCGAGCAGCGCCATCAGTTGGCGGAAGGCTTCACTGAGTTGTTGGTCAAGCATCTGGCGGTACGACGCGATGTTGTGCGGGGTCGATGCCAACGTATTGCCCCCGAGGATTGGTCGATTGCAGGTGTTCCGGCAAGTCTGCAGAGGGCTGATGAATTGGCAGTTCGCGCGGCCGGAGAGCCTGCTCATGGGCCATGAGGTTTTGATCGTGGATACGGGAGACCGCTTCTCCTGCACCGATCGGGAAAGCGTTCTTAGTGGAATGACGCGCCTGGGACGCAAGGGGATTCCCGCGGGTTGTCGTGGTGGTGGCTGCGGGGTGTGTAAGGTCCGAGTCATTCAAGGTCAGTACCAGGCTCGACAGATGAGCCGACAACATGTCAGCGCGGAGGAACAGCTCGATGGAGTTGCCCTGGCGTGTTGCATCGTGGCGGAGAGCGATCTACGCCTCACCGTCGTGGGGAAAATCAGAAAAGCAGTGGTTCGCGTGCGTGAGCGAGAGACCACTTTTCCAACTGTTACCGGAGCACGGACTACGGGGTGAGCCTACGGGACCACAAACGAAGGGATCACAAACGACGTTGAGCGCGCGAAGCAGGTCGAGCGAATTTATCGATTCTCTACCAGCTTCTGACCCTTCGCAGGCTTGCCGGCACCAAAGCTATAGCCAGGCAAATGGCCAGGTGGCTACTCAAGTGGGACTTGGATCATGAATGAGAAAGTGAAATGCGCGGTGATCGGCTCCAGCAGCATTGGAATGGACCTGGTCCACAGGTTGCGGCTTAGCCCCCTGCTGGACCCCGTCTGGTTGATAGGGACGGATCCTCAATCCCAGTACCTTTCTGAAGCTAAAGGCTTGGGGCTCAAGGTCACCCATCAAGGCGTGCGTGGTTTTCTGCCTCACGTCGTCGAAGATGGTGTGCAGATCGCATTCAACGCTGCCCAAGGTGCTGGGCATGATGAGGCCTCTCGTAGCCTCAATGCCTTGGGAGTGACCACAGTTGGTTTGGCATCCACCGGCGATGGGGTGCATTGTATTCCTGCATTGAATCTTCCGAAGTTGATCGCGAACGGTCTGCAGCACCTTCAATTGGCCACCGCCACCAGCCAGGCAGCTGTTCCCATCGTCAATGCGATCTCCCTGGTACAGGATGTGGATTACGCGGAGGTCGTTATAAACGTCACTCCAGCATCCATGACATGCGAAAGCACTGAGACACTTGCTAACGCAACCGTCGGGGCCTTGATTCGTGTCGGGGGGGCCAAACACGGGAAGGTGCACGCGATAGTCAAACCCAATCTGGGATCTAGCGCTGTCATCAGCTGCATCGTCGAAAGCGAACCGAGGCGAGACGATATTGTTGAATCGGTACAACGCATGATTGGAAAGGTGCGGCGATATGTGCCGGGGTACCGTCTGATCAGTGGCCCATATTTCGAAGGAAACCTGATTACTTTTGGTGTTTCAAGCAGTGAGGGGGGGAATACTTTGCCCGTCGGTTTCGCAGACGAAGAGATCATGGTGAGCTCGGCAGTCCATTCTGCAGAGGCACTCGTGGACAGGATCAAGTCGATTGGCCGCGTGTCCTCCGATTTTGACGTTCTGCCCACATAGCCGAACCTCTTCGGAGCTTGGTGCATTCGCCCGTCACGCTTAATTCAGTGTTCGCCCTGCGTTCTAGCGTAGTGGGTGTTCTTGCCGCCCAGATTGATCACGATATGCTTCAGCGAGCTGTCGGTTTGTGGTGGCGGCGCTACGCAAAAAAGAAGCCGAACAACGTATGCTTCAGAAACGATGGGTATACGAAAAAACTAAATTATCTTGGCCATGGCTATTGCGAATCGGCACTGGGGCATTGGGTAGGGAACGATTGGTAGTGGTTGCTGTGAATGCATGAGAGTACGCGAGGTCGATGGAGCCGTATCCCAGGTCATACGAAATACCTGCCGATGCATGTCGGGTAGGTGTTACCGGTAAGCTTGCAAATAGTAGGTTGCTAGGGGCAGCTTCTGTTGCCTGCCTATACCCTAATCGTAGGGTCCAGTTGTTGATTCGATAGCTAGTTCCCAGCCCGACAATGGTCTGATTATGATAGTTCTGCGGAAATTTCAGATTGAGGTCACCACCACTATCGCTGTTGAAGGCGACGTTAATGTCTTTCATTACGTCTTTCCAGAACACGCGAGAAACGTCGACGGCGATTAACCACCTGTCGTTCACTTCGTGTGCGACTCCTAGGCTCAATGATGCCGGCATCTGGAAGTCTTTAATCTTGATCTTTCCAGGGAGAGAAATTTTCCCTACGACACTATCGATCGCAGTGACCGTCGCGTCGCCTTCCAAGTCGCCCATTTCGCTGGCGAAGTTATAAGCAAGTCCGACATTAGTGGACGTGGTAGCTCTCCACAGCACGCCAATACGCCCACCGTATCCCCACGCGTCGGCGCCGCTGGCAATGGGTTCCGCTCGGCTGAAGCTAATATGAGCACCATCAAGCGCTGGCAATGCACCTAAAACTGGTAATAATGAACCGCTAACGCGACCGTCTCCGATGAGGGCGCCAACTTGGTTCCTCGCAAACATCATGTTCAAGTTCATGCCCATCCACATGGCATCCAGACTGGCGCCTACAGTCAACTCATCGGTTACATCGAAGCTGAAAGCGAATGGAATATTGAGGACGAGCAGTCGACTACTACTATCTAGCCCTGTGGGCTGACTATTTCCATCGTCTGAAAGGAAACTATCATTGCCATACTCGGTACCGACTCCGCCTTGAGCAAAGGTACCGATACCAAGCGCCCAGCGTTCTCCGCGATAGGTGTATGCAATCTGCGGCGCATAATAAGGTCCACGATTCTTTGACTTATTTTTGCTTTCGGCAGTTTCACCAGAATCGAGATTGCGAGTGCTGATATCCGGTTGAAGCAGGTCGACGCCAATGCTCAATCGGCTGCCTTCCTCGCCCAAGGAGAGAGTGGCTGGGTTGCTCATCATGCCTGCTGTTCCGATATCAAACGCCATGGCTGTCCCTCCCATGGATCGGGAAATGGGTCCGAAGCCCTCAAGGCGCATCACATCAGTTGCATTTGCTGTATGGAATATGGCGATCATTGGCAGGCATTGTGCAAAACGAAGAGCTGCCTTGGCGTTCATTAGACTGTTCTCGCTTGATCGTTATCGTTCTATTCGGCGAGCACCAGCGGTAAATGGCGGAATGGCCAAGGTACGTACCCTGCCGCTGATTACTCTACATAGTTGGTAGATACCCTTCCCAGTCTAGTGCGTGATGGTACCTGGGGAGGCTTTGCGACGCCGGGCGAGAACCTTCGCTGTGCCTGTTCGCCCGTTGGGGGCGCTCGCAGCCGGCGCGCAAGGACCATAACGGCATCGCCTGGACCGGTGGCTGGAGGCGGCGTTGAATCGCCCAAGCGATGACGGCCCCGGGTAGAGATCGAGTACGACTGTCAGATAAATCCAGCCTTGGGACTACGCTTACAGAGCTACCACTCCGGGCGAAGGCGATGACGCAGACATCGAAACACCGACACGCTGTGAAGCGCTCCGCCTTGAAGATAACGGGCGATAAGCTGACTGAATTGGAGCGCCTATATCGCGTTCTGAGGACCCTCAGCGCTGGTAACCGTATGCTTTTGCGCTCGAGTGATGAGCTGCAGCTTCTGAAAGGAATGTGTGACGTAGTGGTAACGCAAGGCGGATATCGCTACGCCAGTGTCTGGTACGCCAGCAATGACGAAGGCCAGCCGCTCGTTAACCAGGCTTACTCCCTTGGTCTCCCACACGAGAAAAACGAAGTAGAGTTCTTTGAATCGCTACGGTTGTCATGGGCTTTCCCTGAGCAAGGAGGGGCCACAGCGATCGCTGTGCTGACTGGCACTCCTTGCATTGGTCGCAATCTGTTGAGCGATCCTGACCATAGGGCATGGAGGGAGGACGCGATTCGGCTTGGATATGGTTCGCTCACTTCTTTTCCCATTCGTGTCGATTCAACAGTGATTGGGGCCTTGAGCATCGCTGCTACTGAGCCTGATGCGTTCAACGATTCCGAAGTGGCTCTGCTGGGGGAGTTGGCGGAGGACCTTGCTTACGGCGTAGAGCATATCCGCGAGAGGGCTCGTAGACGTGAAGCTGAAGAGATAATTCAGCGCATGGCATTCTACGACCCTCTGACAGAACTACCCAATCGGCAACTTTTGTTTAAAAGGGCGCGGGCGCTAATTGATGGCCTTGAGGGGAGGTATCAATCTTTTGTTTTGCTAATTATAAAGGTGATTCAACTTAATGAGGTCAATGAAACGTTTGGGTTTCAGCAGGGTGATAAGGTGCTTGTGGGGGCGGCGCGGCATTTATGTGAAACGTTAGGAATGTCTGGTGATGTGTTTAAGGCGGGAGACGCCGAGTTTGCTGTTATTTTGCCTTCTGCGGATTTAGAAGTTGCCACTCGGCAATCTCAGCGAGTGGTTTCCTTGTTTAAGGATCAAGGCGGAATTCCGGAGCATGAACAGTATGCTAGTTTTTCTATAGGTATCGCGGTATATCCAGGGCATGGTTCTGATCCAGAATTGCTGATCAGGCGCGCCCGCTCTGCTATGAGTGAAGCTAGACGCACTGGGCGAGATTATGCAGTTTTCTCGAGCAAACTTGATGAAGGATGCAGTCGCCGGCTAGGGCTGACAGCGAAGCTCAGAGATTCTATTAACAAGGGGCAGTTGTTGCTTTATTGTCAACCCAAGCTTAGGCTGAAAAACTCAACGCTTTGCGGGGCAGAGGCTCTTGTTCGGTGGCGATGTCAAGAAGGGGAAATGATTCCCCCAAGTGAATTCGTGCCGCTTGCGGAATTTTCTGGTTTAATCACTCCGCTTACACATTGGGTGCTTGAAACTGCATTTAGACAGCGCTTTGCTTGGCGCGAAGTAGGTATAGACCTTCCACTTTCCGTTAATTTGTCCGCTCAGGATCTATGTGATCCACATTTGGTCGGAAAAATTGAGGGCCTGATGGCTACGTGGGGAGGGGAGGGGAGTTGGATTAAGTTTGAAGTAACTGAAAGTGGGATGATGAAAGACCCGCTGTTGGCGCTCGAGGCTATTAATAAAGTTAAGTCGATGGGTGTTGGTTTTTCTATTGATGATTTTGGGGTTGGTTATTCTAGCCTGAGTTACCTGAGGAATCTTCCGGTTGATGAAATCAAGATTGATCAGTCTTTTGTCAGGAGCATCTTGAGTGAGCCTGAGGTCGCGGCTATTGTTGGGTCTACGATTGAGATGGCTCATCACCTGAACCTAGAAGTGGTCGCGGAGGGGGTGGAAAATGAGGCGGAAAAAGACTACTTGACGATGCTGGGGTGTGATGTGATTCAAGGCTACTTTGTAAGTGCGCCGATGCCTATTGATGAGTTCAAGGATTGGTTGGTGTCTTCAGTTTGGAAAATAGAAAAGTAAATGCCATCACGTCAGGGCACACGCCTCTTATACGAAACCCGGTGCGATACATTCCTAGGCGGCGATAGGGCCGGCTAATCCATCTTTAGTCAGTGTCCACTCAGGCTGAAACGACCATTTCAGAGATTTAGTGCATTAGCCAGTAACTCTTTGGGACTATCCCCGCTTTTACCGCTGAACCTGGCCCATGCCTGGCTCGCCTTAGGTGGCACATTTTTTTGTCAGTAAGTTGGCCTTCGTCGGTTGAGTCCGTCCGGCAGTTCACTCACCAGTCATTCCCTGACTCCGGGAGGAAATCATTGTAGATTTCCTTCATCAACTGCCTGAGCCAGCGATTCGCTTCGTCGTGATGAAAGCGCGGGTGCCAGTACTGGCAGATGGGGAATGGTGCTAGATCAACCGGTGGTTTCAATCGTCTAACCCAACCGTACTCATCGAAGATGCGGCCGATCTCTCCAGGTACGGTTGCAATCAGCTCCGGATCATTTCTGATCAGCATGGGAATGACCAGATAGTGGGGAGTCAGCAGGAACACCTCACGTTTGATTCCGTGTTCGTCTAACGCCCTATCGTAGTGAGTGGTCTTGCCGCCCAGATTGATCACGATGTGCTTCATGCGCGTGAACTGCTCAAGGCTGATCGAGTCCCCGACCTGGCTGTTCTCTCTGCTGACAATCGTCACGAACTTGTGGACGAACAGATTTTGCTGAAACAACTCATCGTTGACCGCGAGCTGCGAGCCCATCGCCAGGTCGGCCTCGCCTGACTCCAAGGTGGCAGCAATGTCTTCGGGGCGGACTTGCAGGGTCTGGATGGTGCAGTGGGGGGCCCTGCGCTTGAACTCCTGGATCATCCTGGGCAGAAACACCAGTTCGCCCATATCGGTCATGCAGAACTTGAACGTGCGGACTGCTGTGCTTGGATCGAAGCGTGTCTGGGTGAGCAGCGAATCTTGCACTGTGCTGATGATCCCGAGGATCGACACAGCCAGCTGTTCGGCTTTGGGCGTCGGCTTCATGCCGTCGCCGACTTTCACGAACAACGGATCGCTAAAGAAGTCCCGCAATCGCTTGAGCGCATGACTGACCGCACTCTGCGAGAGATCCAGGCTATCGGCGGCCCGAGTGACACTGCCTTCGCGAAGCAGGGCATCGAAAACAGTCAGCAGATTGAGGTCGAGCTTCTTTTCATTATGAATGCTGTGCATAGAGGTGATCGTTGTCGTGATTATGGTGCAGTAGGATATTTCAATAGGATCGATTCTTGAAACACCGCATGGGAATCGGCGGCGCCGATTCCCGCAGTAGATAACAAGAACAAGAGTCATCCTATGAACCCCAAAACGTGCAGCGCATTCGCGCTATCAGCTCTGTGCAGCCAAAGCCTCCTCGCCGCCGGCCTGATCGATGACAGCCAGGCCACATTAACTGCCCGAAACTATTACCTCGAACGTGACTACCAAGGCTCCCGGGATCCAGACAAGGCTGAGGAGTGGGCGCAGGGATTCATTCTCAGATTCAAGTCGGGACTCACCCACGGTGACCAGGGACTGGGCCTGGACGCGTTGGGTATGGCCGGTTTCAAACTCGACTCCTCACCTTCCAGGACCGGTACCGACTTGCTACCGGTATCGACCAGTGACCGTCGTGCTGCTGATGAGTACTCCAAGCTCGGATTGACGGCGAAGGCCAAGTACTCCCGCACCGAACTGAAGGCAGGCAGTCTGGATGACGTGTTCATCCCCTTCGTCTATGCCAGCCAATCGAGGTTGTTCCCACAGACCTTCAGGGGGGCGTCGGTGGTCTCGAACGAGTTCGACGACCTGACGCTGCGAGGTACCTGGTTCGATCAGACCACCAAGCGCAACTCCACTGATTTCGAATCGCTATCCCTGGCGGCGCCAAACCAGCGTTTCAACGGTGGTGCGCAGAGTAACCAGGCCACCTTCCTAGCAGCCGAATATCACCCGCAGAACCGTTATCTGGCACGGGCCTATCACGGTGACGTCAAGGATCTCTATCGCATGGAGTACCTGGACTTCAAACGCAGTTGGCCCATCGGCAACGACACCTTCACCGCCGACTTGCGGGGATTTTATGGCACCGAAGATGGCAGCGCCCGGGCGGGAGAGGTCGACTACAAGAACATGACGGCGACTTTCAGCTACCAGACTGGCGCCCACCTGTTCAACCTCGGCTATCAGCACGCCACTGGCGACACCGCCATGCCTTATCTCTCAGGCACCGAGATTCTTGTGCTGAGCGAGTTCCTGATGAGCTCCGATTTCGTCGGCGCCAACGAGAAGGCCTGGCAGGCCAAGTATGTCTACGACTTCGCCGCATCCGGCATTCCCGGCCTGAAGACCACCCTGCGCTACATGCGTGGCCATGACATCAACTTGCCCGAGCGCCTTGGCGGCAATGGGCTCACAGAAAGCGAGAAGCACGCTGAGCTCTCCTACGTCGTCCAGTCCGGTCTGCTTGCCGGCCTGTACCTGAGGGCGAGGTATTCCGTGTACCGCAATGATTTTGCGGATGCCGCTTCGATGCGTGATGAGAACCACCTCCGGCTGAACATCGATTACAGCTGGAAGCTGTGGTGAGCCCTCCAACAACAACTACAAAGGTAACAAATATGTCGGTCAAAGACCCACGTGACCATATCAAGCATGGTCACATGAGCGGATTCAGAATCAGCCTTGTCATCTTCTGCGTCGTCCTGGCGGCTCTCGACGGTTTCGACGTTCTGGTCATGGCCTTCGTGGCTCCCACGCTATCGGCGAGTTGGGGGCTGAACGGATCGATGCTAGGCGCGCTGTTCAGTGCCGGGATGATTGGAACCGCGATTGGCGCGTTCTTCCTGGCGCCCCTGGGCGATCGGATCGGACGGCGCCCTATCGCATTGGGATGTCTCATGCTTCTGGCAGTGTCGATGCTGATGTCGGCTGCCACGCGCAATTTCAGCGAGATGTTTGCCGCCCGGCTGTTCACCGGAATTGGTGTCGGTGCCATGTTGGCAACCATCAACATCGTGATAACCGAATACGCCAATGATCGTCGTCGCAGTCTGTGCAATGCAGGGATGTCGGTAGGCGTTCCGCTCGGGGCGACCCTGGGTGGCCTGGTGTCGGTGCTGCTGATCAACCATTACGGTTGGCAGGCGCCCTTCGTGTTTGGCGGTGTGGCGGCTATCGTCCTGCTGCCTTTCGCCTGGTGGCTGTTCCCTGAGTCTCTGGACTTTCTCATCGAGAAACGTCCTACCCGCGCGCTGGATCGGGTCAATCGAATACTGCCGCGCCTTGGTCTGCAGGAACTGTCAGCACTGCCTGCTGCACGTGATCCGAACATCACTGATGGTCGCCTCAAGGACTTGCTGAGCGCGTCGCTGAAGGGACCGTTCGTTGCCAGTTGCATCATGTACTTCTGCATCATGATGACGTTCTACTTCGTTTCCAGCTGGACACCGAAGATCCTCACCGACGCGGGGTTGAGCGTTACAGGGGGGATCTCCGGTGCAATGCTGCTCAGCTTCGGCGGCATGCTCGGCTGCATGAGCTTCGGCCTGCTAGCGGCGAAAGTCGGGGCTCATCGACTCACTGCCATCACCATGGTCGCCCTGTTCGCCATGATGCTGCTGTTCAGCAACATGGGTTACCACCCGACTCTGTTGGTGGTGGTCGCTGTGACTCTCGGCTTCTTCCTCTACTCGGCGGTCACCACTCTCTACGTGGTGGTACCGGTGGCATTCCCGGCAACCCTGCGCGGTAGTGGCACGGGTATCGCCATGGGAGTAGGGCGCTTGGGGGCAGTGTTTGGCCCCTACCTGGCGGGCGTCCTGATCGACATGGGATGGAGCCGCGAACAGTACTTCCTCGTGTTGGCCCTGCCTGTGCTGCTGGCGGCGATTCTGCTACGTGCGCTGCGCTCTCCGCAGATGAGAGGGGACGCTGAGTCGGTCACTTCATAGTTATGCATATGGCGCATGCGATTAATCGATGCCATTCGTGGCTTTCATTTTGTCGCGTTTTTATAGTGGCCCGCACTTCAGCGCCACGGCGCTGAAGCCCACTTCAATAAAAACGATGATTGGAGACCGCCGTGTCCAACCCCAAATTCATTCTGCTGTTGTCGTGCCGCAATACCGCCGGAATCGTGAAGGATGTTTCCAGCTACCTCTTTGAGCAGGGATGCAACATCCTCGATGCGCAGCAATTCGATGATCTGGATACTCAGCAGTTCTTCATGCGGGTGGTGTTCGACGCGATAGACAGCGCGACGCAACTGGTACTCGAGGACATCAAGGCTGGATTCGCCGATGTTGCCCATCGGTACGGCATGGAGTGGTCGCTGCGTCCGCAGGACCAGCGCAAGCGCGTAATGCTGCTCGTGTCCGGCTATGACCATTGCCTGCGCGACCTGCTTTACCGCAGCCGAATCGGCGAGCTGCCGATGGAGATATCGGCCGTTGTCGCCAACCATCCCCAGGAGCGATACGCCGCGGTTGATCTGCAGGGCATAGCGTTTCACTACCTGCCAGTGACCCGGGATAACAAGTCCCAGCAGGAAGAGAAACTGCTTGCCTTGATCGAGTCCACCAGGACCGACCTAGTTGTGCTCGCTCGCTACATGCAGATCCTCTCCGATGACCTCTCGCGCAAGCTGGATGGGCGCTGCATCAACATCCATCACAGCTTCCTGCCGGGATTCAAGGGCGCGCGTCCCTATCACCAGGCCCATGAGCGTGGCGTGAAGCTGATTGGCGCGACCTCGCACTTCGTCACCGCCGACCTGGACGAGGGCCCGATCATCGAGCAAGACGTCGAGCGCATTTCCCACCGCGATAGCGCGGAAGATCTCGTACGTAAGGGGCGTGACATCGAACGACGCGTCCTGGCCAGGGCAGTGCGCGCCTATCTGGAAGACCGCGTCATTCCGAACGGTCGCAAAACCATCGTGTTCGAAGGCTGACGCCTGGCCACGCATAACAACAATTCGTTGAAGTAACCGAGGTAAAGACATGCTCCCCAAGAATTTCAGAAAGACTCCAGAGGGCTATTTCACGTCCCGTTGGGGGCAGCCTGAGTACACGGACTGGCTCGACGAGAGCATGTCCTGGAAGGACCACTGCTACATCGGTGATTGGTCGTTCCTTTGGCAGCGGCGTTACCGTGGACCGGACGTGTTGAAGCTTTTCTCCGATACCTCCATCAACAGCTTCGCCAAGTTCGACATCATGCAGTCCAAGCATGTCACCCACTGCAATCGTGATGGCAAGGTGATCCATGAGGGTATCCTCAGCCGCTGGGGGGAGGATGACTTCATGCTCTTCGGTCGCGGCGGCTTCCTCATGGACTTCCACCTACGCAAGGGTGATTACAACGTCAGCTCGGAGGTTGTCGAAGGGTTCAAATTCCAGGTTGCTGGGCCCAAGGCTGCCGCATTGATCGAGAAGCTGACAGGCGTGGCCCTGGCGGACATCAAGTTCATGCACTCGCAAGTGGTGAAGATTGCCGGGCATGAGGTCTACGCGCTGCGACAGGGCATGTCCGGGGAGCCTGGTGTGGAGCTGCAAGGTCCTGCCGAACATGCTGCCGAGGTGTATGAGGCAGTGGTGCGAGCCGGCGAAGCGTTCGGGATTCGCAAGCTGGGTGGTCGAGCTGCCTTCATCAACCACCTGGAAGCCTGTTTCCCCACTATCGTGACCGACTACCTGCCGGCGATCTTCAGCGAGGACATGGCTGAGTATCGCGCCGAATTCGAAGCGTCTCTGCCGGCGTTCGCCTCGACCTTCAACGTTGCCGGCAGCTTCGAGGCTGATGATGTCAGCGCCTGGTACCGCAGCCCTGTCGAGCTCGGTTGGGGGCGCAACATCAAGTTCGATCACGACTTCATCGGCCGCGAGGCCCTGGAAAAGGAAGTGGCCAACCCACGCCGGGTGATTCGCACCCTGGTGTGGAATCCCGATGATGTGCTCAAGGTATTCGCATCCCTGTTCCAGAAGGGCGAGCACTACGCCTTCATGGAGATGCCCCGGGATCAGCGCGGTTTCATGTATGCCGACAAGGTGCTGGTGAACGGCCGTGAGGTCGGCGTTTCCACCTCTCGTGGCTACAGCTACTTCTTCCGCGAGATGCTCTCGCTGTGCACCCTGGACATCGCCCAGGCAGAAGTAGGTACTGAAGTCACGGTTATCTGGGGCAATCCGGGCGAGCCGCAACTGCCCATCCGCGCCACTGTCCAGCCCGCACCGTACAAAACCGACAACCGCCGCAGCTGAGTCGGCAAGGCCCTGGGTCTCAGGGCCTGCTTCATCTGTAAGACCCGGAGAAACAATGTCCGCATTCCTGATCGACGGAAAAGCCGAAGCCCGGCAACTGCGTGAACGTCTTGTACAGGACGTGAGCGCATTCGCTACTCGACACGGCCGCGCGCCCGGCCTGGCAGTCATTCTCGTGGGGGCCGATCCCGCCAGCGAGGTGTATGTACGCAACAAGGTGCTGCAAACGGAAGAGGTAGGTATGCACTCGTTCGAGTACCGCATGCCCGCCGACACCACGGAGGAGCGTCTACTCGCAAAGATCGACACCCTCAATCTTGATGACCGCGTTGACGGCATCCTGGTGCAGCTGCCCCTGCCAGCGGGCATCGATGTCACCCGGGTCATCGAGCGCATTGACCCGGCGAAGGATGTCGATGGATTCACCATCACCAATGCGGGTCGCCTGGCAACGGGGCTGGATGCTCTGGTGCCCTGCACGCCGACGGGGGTGATGTTCCTGCTGAGGAATGTGCATCGCACTTTAGTTGGCCTGAATGCGCTGGTGATTGGCGCATCCAATATCGTTGGCAAGCCCATGGCACGGCTGCTGCTGCAGGAACGCTGCACCGTGACCATCGCTCACAGCAAGACTGTAGATCTTGAGGCAAGGTGTCGGCAGGCCGACATTCTGGTCGTGGCAACCGGCGTTCCCCAGATGATTCCCGGCGATTGGGTAAAGCCCGGGGCTACGGTTATCGATGTCGGTATCAGCCGCATCAAGCAGGCGAACGGAACTACCAGGCTGGTGGGCGACGTTCACTTCGAAAGCGCAGTTGAGCGAGCCGGAGCGATTACACCTGTGCCAGGTGGCGTTGGGCCGATGACGATCGCTTGCTTGCTGGCCAATACGCTAAGTGCAGCACAGCGGCGTGTGGAAGTTCAGAGCTAGCTTTAATGGAACTGCTAAAGGTGCAGCCCATGGTAGGGCTGCATCTTCCAGATCGTGAAATGACCGGCAAGATAGCAATGCCAAGCACCCTCATTTTTCTTGGCCTGGGCAGCAATCACCGGCGCGAGCGTAACCTCAGTGACGGACTGCGATTGCTGGCGAGGAGGCTGCGCGATATCAGGTGCTCCGATATC
The DNA here is from genome assembly GCF_029873155.1 of Pseudomonas sp. BN515. NCBI lineage: Bacteria > Pseudomonadati > Pseudomonadota > Gammaproteobacteria > Pseudomonadales > Pseudomonadaceae > Pseudomonas > Pseudomonas sp. BN515. The sequence continues at coordinate 141,607 of NZ_SSOH01000088.1, forward strand.
TATGAAAGCACTGCCGTTGGAGCGTCATACGCCGCGCCATTCCTGAATCTAGTGGTTTCGGCCGTGACGACACTTGAGTTGCAGGAGCTGGTGCGTTGGCTGAAGAGCGTAGAGGCAAGTTGCGGACGAACCGCTGAGCAGATAGGCCTTGATATAGATTTGCTGACCTATGGCGACCTGGTTGGCCGATTCGAGTGTATCGAATTGCCTCATCCAGATATCTCTCGTCATGCCTTTGTCTTGCGCCCGCTTGCGGAGCTTGCTCCCTACCATATACATCCCAGGTTTGGACTCAGCTTTTCGGAGCTGTGGGACGACAGGCAGCCCGGTCCGTCGCTGAATTGGCACTGTGCTCAATGGCAAACCGCTGCGCGGTAAGGGGCGGCGTCACTCCGCCAGGGCAAGCTCATTGTGACCTTAGAGGGAGTGCTAACAACGCCTCGGGAGCCGCCAACTGTCGATCATTAGCCCACCAAAGCGTGGAGAGTGTCTAGGAAAGCCGGGGCGATTCGGGTTCTAAGCGGTTCAGCACAAGCGGTCTTCACTCGGACGCCTCACCATACCGGCCGTGGTGGCCAGGTGGCCGAGTCGCTGTCTTCAGCAGCAGTTAGCGGGAGTCCAAGGAAGCCGGTATGCACGAAGGAATAGTCCCCCAGTAAACATGTTCAGAGTGTCCTTGTTGGGAATTGGTAGACAGTAGGCGGGACGTAAATGAGAGTTTTAGCTTAGGTTAGCCGTCATTGACGAGGATCTGAGCTCGCAGGCATTCAAGATGTGTGCGAACCAGGAGACGGTGGGCACCTGACCCAGTTCATGCGGCGCCAGCCAGACTGAGGCGTCGTTTTCCCAGTTAAGCGTGAGCGTTCGAGTCAGGCTGTGGAAGTGAAAGGCGTAAACACGCCAAGTGCGACCATCTTGACCCGGCAAATTCAATACGCTGCTGCTAAGCAGTTTCAAGTGATGCTTTGAAATTCCCGCCTCTTCTTCCACTTCGACCAGGGCCTGAGAAAGCGGATCGCGATCGTGGTCGAGAAACCCGGTAATGCAATTCCAGCGCCCGACATCACCTGTTACCAGATTGCTGCGACGCAGCAGAGCTAGCTCCCCCTTATGGGAAAGAACCGCCGCAACAATCTCGCAGACACTTCCGGAAAATCGTTGAACAGCTGATTCGCGTTGACTTCCCATGGTGTGCTCCATTAGTCAGCACAAGCGGTGGTGCGGGGGAATGGCGTAGTCGTAATGATTAGCCGTAAATCGACGCCAGTCAACTATGGTGTTGATTTTTTCTGTCGCTCTCTGATTTCTCAATTTTCAACCTGTCTATGGCACGTTTGTTGTTGACATCTGAGGTGGGGGCTCCAGCCGAATGGCTGGAGCCTTTGGGACGCCTAGCGTACAGCGATCAGGCCACCATCCACCGGGAACATCTGACCGGTCATGAAGTGGGACGCGTCGCTGGCGAGGAACACCATTACCGGTGCCAGATCCTTGTCGGCATCGCCGAATTTTCCGCCCAGCGGTATGTCGGTCTTGGTGGCGGCATCATGGGCAGCTAGATCTTCCGCTGACAGTGCATTGCGGAAATCGATATACATGGGGGTGACCATATAAGGCAGAACGGCGTTGATGCGGATGCCGTCAGGACCCCATTGGCGGGCGACATTGCGTGTCCAGGTGTGAACCGCCGCCTTGGTGGCAGAATAGAGGGCATTGTTAATTTCGCCCGTCAGTCCCGATTCTGATCCGAAGTTGATGATGTTGCCGATACCTTGCCCCTTCATAAGGCGATAGGCAACGGCATTGGTGTTGATGGTTCCTAGTACATTAACGCGGAAAAGCATGTCGAACAGTTCTTCCGCTATGGCGTCCGGCGGGGAATGGCGTTGCACCCCAGCCACATTGACCATGACATCTAGGCCGCCCATATCCTCAACAGCTGCAGCAAAGACCTTTTCCACCTCTGTGCGGTCGGCAATGTTGCAGTGGTAGTAGCGGCTGATGCATCCGGGATGGGCCCTGATGGCTTCGGAAACAACCTGTTGTCCTAGCGAGTCGTTCATATCCATTGAGGCCACTGTTGCGCCGGCGGCAATGTAGGCCCGCACCACAGACGCACCAATACCTTGTGCGCCGCCGGTTACGATAATTCTTTTACCTTCTAGCGGTTTCATGTTGCCTTCCTGTTCTCTGTCTTGTCGATCGAAGGGCTGATTGCCTAAGCCTAGGGTTGTATACGGCGTTGTGCCGTCCCGCTGATCTAGCGGAATTCGTGCTGCCACGTACTACGCGGTACCGGTGCTTTCAAGAATGGGGCTATCGGATTGGATCAGTCAACCAAGGTGTTGATTTTTTGTTTGAATAGTCAACATTGACGTTGACTTGTCGGTCTCGGTGGTGCAACCATGATTTGAGCGTTACCGCAAGTCGGGCGAGCGCTTGGGCATTGCTTCTTCCGATCAACTAAGGTTCCGCTGCCATATGTCACCTACGAATATTCAGTCAGGCAACGAGTCGGCCATTTTAGAGATGGTTGGTCCTATTGCCGTCATCACGCTCAACCGTCCCGGCTCATTCAATGCAATTGATATAGAAATGGCGGTATGTCTGGAACAGCTGGCTTTGACTGTTGAGCGGAGCGATAGCGTCCGGGTGCTGGTCATTCGTGGGGCGGGTAAGGCGTTCTGTGCCGGCGGTGACGTCAATCTGTTCCTCTCCCATCTCGACGATTTGGCGCCGCCGATCGGTAAATTACTGGAACATTTCAACCGCTTTCTCTCGGTCTTGCGACGCATGGACAAGTTGGTGCTGACCAGTGTGCATGGCGCGGTGGCCGGTGCTGGATTTTCCATGGCCTTCATGGGGGACTTCTGTATTGCTGCGGCAAATACCCGTTTTCGTCCTGCCTATGCGCAGATCGGGGTTTCACCTGACGGTGGCGGTACGATCGGTGTTGTGCAGGCGCTAGGGGCGCGGCGCGCCCTGCAGATATTTCTGGACGAGACGGAGTTGAGCGCTGACGAGGCCAGCCAACTCGGTTTGTTGTCCAGGGTGGTCGAGCCGGCCGAACTGGAAGGCAAAACCCATGAGTACGCCGAGCGTCTGGCTGAACTGAGTCCGATAGCTGCGTCCCGTACAAAGCGTCTGGTCTGGCAATCAGCCTCAGTTCCGTTGGAGCAGCAGCTTGAGGCCGAGGCACAATCCATCATCGCCTGCATGGCTACCAGCGAGTTTAGAGAGCTGCTGAAAGGCTTGCGGCGTCGCTGAGGCTGGGTTGATGTGCTCGCTCTTCGGAGGGGGAAAGGTGTAAAGTTAAAATCAACTCAAGTGTTGATAAGTGGTGAATGATGTGCAAGAGTGCCTCCAAGATCAACAAAGACAAGAAGGAGGGGACATGTCGAGATTGCAGGGTAAGGTGGCTATCGTCACTGGCGGCGCTCGGGGCATTGGCAAATGCATTGTCGAGACCTTTGTTGCCGAAGGTGCGAAGGTGGTGGTCGGTGACATCAATGACCAGGCTGCCGACCTCGAATCACAGCTTGGCGCTGAGTGGGTTGCGTTCAAACGCACGGACGTGACCAGCGATGTCGAGATTGAGGCGTTGGTGGCCTATGCGGTTGAACGCTTTGGACGCCTGGACATCATGGTCAACAACGCCGGTGCCCTCGGCGATCAAACCAAGCTGATCGAGCTTGATGCGGACGGTTTTACCAAAACGGTAACTTTGCTGCTTCGCTCTGCGGCACTTGGTCACAAGTATGCTGCGCGTCAGATGATTGCCCAGGGGCAGGGCGGTAGTATCGTTTCAATTTCCAGTATTGCCGGTATCGAAGCCGGCTGGTCATCGGTTTCCTACGATGCAGCTAAGGCCGCAGTACTGCACCTGGCGCGTTCAGCCTCTTATGAACTGGCGCCCAAGCAAATCAGATCCAACGTGGTCGCGCCCGGTCTAATTCTCACACCAATCATTGGTACCGCTTGCGATGTGGCACCTGAGCATTACGCGGCGTTCACTGAAAGTCTTGAGGAGCCCTACGGCAAGCTGATTCCTCTGGGCCGGGCCGGCAAGCCGAAGGATATTGCTGAAGCGGTACTGTTCTTTGCCTCCGATGCTTCTGCGCATGTCACCGGCCAGTCCATTGCCGTTGACGGAGGTTTAACCTCCATGACCGGCTTTGACATCGGCGGAGTTGTGGCGCAGGCGGTTGAGAGTTTCAACGCGCGGATCGGTAATACCGAGAGCGGAAAGGTCGGCTGGCTACCGAACAGGAATGGCTGAATATAGGGGCAAAGCGAACTTCCGTTAATTACCCTGAAGTTCGCGCTTCCGGTTTAGTTTGTGGCAACGCTCCATTTTGGGCCACTGGCAGATAATGTCAGTCAGGCCCTTCTTTTTTAAGGTATAGGGGCGGCACTGTCGCCAAGGTCGCTACCAATTTACTGATTAGGATGGCTACACATGACACAGCGTCAGGTATTTGTGGTGGGGGCTGCACGCACCGCAATTGGCAGTTTTGGTGGTTCCCTGAAGGATCTTCCGCTTTCCACTCTGGCTACCGTAGCGGTACAGGCGGCAATTGAGCGTGCCGGCATCGAGCCGGGACAGGTCGGGCACGTGGTCATGGGGAATGTGATTCCCACCGAGCCCAGGGATGCCTACCTGAGTCGAGTCGCTGCCATCGATGCCGGTGTGCCGCAGGAAACTCCCGCGTTTAACGTCAATCGTCTGTGCGGCTCCGGTCTGCAGGCCATCGTATCCGCCGCGCAGTCGATTCTGCTAGGCGACACGGATATTGCTATCGGTGCTGGAGCGGAAAGTATGAGCCGCGGCCCTTTCATGATCGGCAATCTGCGCTGGGGCGCGCGGCTCGGCAATGCTGAAGCCATCGACTATATGAACGGCATTCTGCATGACCCCTGGAAGCGCATTCACATGGGGGGCACCGCCGAGAATGTGGCTGCCCGTTATGGCATTGACCGTACTTCGCAGGATGAACTCGCGGTTGAAAGTCAGCGCCGCGCTGCCCGTGCAATTTCCAAGGGCTATTTCGACGAGCAGATTGTGCCGGTCGAACTCAAGACTCGCAAAGGCACCAGTTACTTCAGCCGCGACGAAAATGTCCGCGCCGACGTGACAATCGAGCAACTCTCAGCAATGAAGCCGATTTTTGTCAAAGAAAATGGCACGGTTACCGCCGGAAATGCCTCCAGTCTGAACGACGGTGCCGCAGCATTAGTACTCATGGAGGGCAAGGCAGCAGAGACGTTGGGCCTGACTCCCCTAGCCCGCCTAGTTGGCTACGCCCATGCCGGCGTCGATCCAGATTACATGGGGATAGGCCCGGTGCCGGCGGTTCGTCAGGTGCTTGAGAAAACCGGCATCAAGCTCGACCAGATTAGTGTGATTGAGGCTAACGAAGCCTTTGCCGCCCAGGCCTGTGCGGTAATCAAGGAGTTGGGGTTGAATCCAGAGATCGTGAACCCCAATGGTTCGGGTATCTCTCTCGGGCACCCGGTCGGTGCTACCGGTGGAATCATTTCCATCAAGGCCATTTATGAGCTGCAACGTACCGGTGGGCGTTATGCCCTGGTCACCATGTGTATCGGCGGCGGGCAGGGTATTGCCGCCATATTTGAGCGTGTGTAATAGACAGCATTTTTTAGAGGTTGGACGACAGCTATGCAGATCAACAAGGTTGGTGTTGTCGGAGCCGGTACCATGGGTAACGGTATTGCTCAGGTTTGTGCCATTGCGGGACTGAGTGTGGTCATGCTGGACATTGATCAGCGGTCACTGGAGCGAGGTCTCCATACTGTGTCTGGTAGCCTTGAGCGACTGGTGCGCAAGGAAAAGCTGTCGCCGACCGATTGCGAATCTGCCCTGCAGCGTATCAAGAGCACTACCGATTACGCCGATCTCGCTGATGTGGATCTGGTGATTGAAGCTGCCTCCGAGGTGGAGAAAGTCAAGCTGGCCATCATCCAGACCCTGGACAAAACGGTACGTAAAGACGCGATTATTGCCAGCAATACGTCATCCATGTCCATCACCAAACTGGCGGCGGCAAGTAGCGTGCCGAACCGCTTCATAGGCATGCACTTTTTCAACCCAGTGCCGGTTATGCTGCTGGTCGAATTGATTCGTGGGCTGCAGACCGATGATGCCACCCACCAGGCAGCCGAGAAGTTTGTAGAAAATATCAGGAAGACTGCCATCTCGGTAAAGAACAGCGCGGGCTTTGCCGTGAATCGGATTCTGGTACCGATGATCAATGAGGCGGTATTCGTTTTGCAGGAAGGGATCGCCAGTGCTAGCGCGATCGATGAGGGCATGCGCCTGGGCTGCAACCATGTCATCGGGCCGCTGGCGCTGGCAGACCTGATTGGCCTGGATACCCTGCTGTCGGTGATGGAAGTGTTTTACAGCAGCTTCAATGACTCCAAATACCGTCCTGCACCGCTATTGCGTGAGATGGTCGAAGCCGGCTACTTGGGGCGCAAGAGCGGCCAAGGCTTTTACAGTTATTGAGGTTATTCAAGCAAGCTGTGAAGAGGACTTCTCATTACTGGTGAAATATGCCAACCCAGTTGCCCGATGAAGCTGATGACCTTCGCCGGCGCCGAGTACTCCGGCAAGCGTAACCAGATTGCAAGGAGTTGTTCCTGATCGAGTTAGATCAGGTGGTGCTGTGGAAGGGCTTGGAGGCCCTGATCGAGCCGCATGACCCGAAGGGGGGGAGGGCCGTACGGTCTATCCGTTGGTGGCGTTGCTGCGTGTGCATCTCATGCACAACTGGTTTGGCTACAAGGATCCGGCGATGGAGATCTCCTTGTGCAAGACTACCCTCCTGCGCTAGTTCGCCGGCCTGAGCCTGGAGGGTATCCCCAATGAAACTAACATCCTCACTTCCGGCGTCTCCTGGAGATGCATGAGTCGGCGATTGGGATTCTGGCCGTGATTAACGGCTGCCTGTGGGGATCTTGGCCTGTCCCTGCCCCAGGGCAGTATCGTCGATGCCTCACTGATCCATGCTCTGAACTCGACCAAGAACCAAGGCTGCAAGTGTGACCCGGAAATGTATCAGGCCAAGAAGGGAAACTATTCTACTTCGAGCTAATGCCCACGTTGGCTCCCACGAAGAGTCGGGATTGGTACACCGCGTGGTGGACACTGCGGCCGTTATCGTGGATATCACCCAGGGCGGAAAACTGCTGCACGGCGAGGCAAGCGTGGCGTGCGCTGACGTCGGTTATGCCGGAGTCGAAAAACGTTCTGAATAAGAAAGTCGCCAGGTCATCGGGCAGATCACGGCTCGGCGCAGTTCCTACTAGAACTTTGGCAATCGCAGTGCTTTTACAAGGATCTCGGCAAGATCGAGCAAGCCAATGCGCAGGTACGGGCGAAAATGGAGCATCCTTTTCGGGTGATCAAGCGGTAGTTTGGCTACACCAAGGTTCACTTCCGGGCTCGGCCAAAAAATGCGGCGCAGCTGGTCACCTTGTTCGCCCTATCAGAACCTATGGATGGCCCGCCGAGAATTGCTGGTAGGGGCAGCCAGGTGGCAGCATCTATTTCTTTACGCATACGTTGATAATCGTTAGCATTGTTTGAAAAGTGATCAACAATTGGATCACTAAATTTGACTTAAGGAAGAACCTACAGTATGGCCAATTCCTCACCTCCGAGTAGCAATATATCCCGGCGTCGTAAGTCTGCTTTGAATGACGGGGGAGCCAAGTACAAGGCCAAGAGAGATGAGTTGATCCGCCTTGCAGCCGAGCTTTTCAAGGAGCATGGTTATCAGACAACGACCCTTAACGACATCGCCAATTATGCTGGAATGGATCGGGCCAGCGTCTATTATTACGTCGGAAACAAGGAAGAATTTCTCCGCGATGCAGTCAAGGGGGGAGTTGAGCAGAATGCCAAGAATATCGAAAAGTTGCTCAGCCGTGAGGATCTAGGCACCGGGGAAAAGCTCAGGCAACTAGTACAATTGCTGATGCAGTCATACAGTGATAGCTATCCTTACATGTACGTCTATATTCAGGAGGAGATGCACAAGATTGCCGACGCCAAAACCCCTTGGGCGCAGGAAATGCTTGAAAAAACCAAGGGCTTCGAGCATGCGGTGCTGGTTCTGATAAAGCAGGGCGTGGCTGAGGGCAACTTCCGAGATGATATCCCCGCTAGCCTAGCAGCCAACACTATCTTCGGAATGTTGAACTGGACATATCGCTGGTACACCCCCAGGAGTAAGTTTTCAGCCAAGGAGGTGGCAGATGCATTTTGCAATATATTCTTTACTGGAATGCAGAAAAACTGACCTGACATCAGCTTCAAAAATCGGGCTCTAGAAATAGTTCGGTTATGATGCCGGGAAGCTCTTCAGTGCATGATTTGCCGTTGTCAGTATCCCGATCTACTGTTCTGTGTTTGTGGCGGTTAGGGAAGGTATTTCATGGACATCTTCCGGAGCGCAATCGGTCAACATGCTGTCGGCAGGTGGGAGCAGTCTTTATCCGGCCTGCTATGTAGGCCGAGAAGCCCTGCCGATCTTGATGGAATCCGCTGACGAGGTCCTTATCTGAAGTGCGAACTGCAGGCAGTACCCTTGGCTCATACTCCCAACCAGGATTCCGCGCCACGACTGCCATCATCTGTTTACCGCCAGCGTTCCCTGTGAGGACTGGTGCTGTGATGAGTTGGGTTGGTCTACTGGGCGATGCGCTGATTAGTTCGGACCGGTAGGGCGATCCTGTGGCTAGTATCGTCCACACGGTTCGGGCCAGCTTGTTAGCCAGCACTGCGACCACCACGTTGTAGGGTCGCTTGGCCGTTAAACGCTCAATCCATGCGGATATTGGCCTTTGGCGATGATTGAGCGCGATGGGGGTATGGCCAACTTCGTGGCAGGGGAAATTTCTTCGCTCTTGAAGTAGCCCCGGTCGGTGACCACCGGCAGCACTTCCATGCCCATGGCCTCCTGGGCTTGCTTGGCCATCGCACTCATTTGATTGTGGTCAATGCCGGTGTTGCGACTTCGTGTGTCACGATCAGATGAGTGCGGAGAACCGCGCGAGCTGGATGGCCTGCCGGACAGAAGTCGGTCCGGCAGACTTAGGTCGCTGTCTGTCAATACCGCGAATTACCATTGTGTGTCTGGAATATTCACTACAATACCGTCTAGTTCAGAGGTCATGAAGATCTGGCAGCAGAGCCTGCTGTTCGGCTTTACTTCCGCCGCCGCGCAATCCAACATTCCACTTTCGCGGTCGGTGGGAGCCGGTACTTTGTCCATGAAAGTGTTGTCGACATACACATGGCATGTTGCGCAGCTGGCACTACCGCCGCAATCACCGACAATATCATAGATGCCATTTGAGACTGCCGCGTGCATAAGGCTAACTCCGTCGGCGACGTCCAGCTCGCGACGCGTTCCATCATGCGACACATACACTACCTTAGACATTTGTATATCCTCATATTTAATTGGGCAAAGGCGGCGATTAATTGATGGTGCCTTTAGATACTATTTAAACCGGCTTTGGCTGCCGCGATTATTTCTTTCAACGGCACACTTTCGTCATCCAGTAGGCTTGGTTCAACAGGCAGTCGGTCCGTTATGATTTGTTTTGCTAGGTTGAACTCAACCGGGCGGTTCACAGTGTCGACCGCCAGGACTCGGTCGCCCAGCAGGTAGAAAACTGTGAAGTCGGGCTGTTCCAAAGAGCCACGGACAATGATCCGATCGTATCCTTCAGATAGCCCGACCATTTTCAGTCCGACTTCATACTGGTCGGACCAGAACCAAGGAGCAGCTTCGCTGCGTGGTGGCTTACCGCAGACGATAGCGGCAACTTTCCGCGCTTGCTCCAATGCATTCGGCACCGACTCGATACGTACCCAGCGGCCATAGATCCGGCTGTGAAACCGGGCGCAGTCGCCGATCGCCATGATCGCAGGATCAGAGGTCTGCATCTGCTCGTTGACCACGATACCGTTATCTACCAGCAGTCCGGCCGCACTGGCCAGTTCACAGTTCGGGATCAAACCAATCCCGGCAACTACCATATCTGCGGGCAGTCGCGTGCCGTCCTTACACAGTACGGCAGTCACTTTCTGCTGATCGGCTGACATCTCGAATCCACACACTTGCATGCCGGTTCGTATGTCAACGCCAGCATCACGGTGCAGGCGTTCGTAAAAGGCTGATACCGGTGGAGCAGTAACTCGCGCGAGAACACGGTCTGTCGTGTCGAGCAGCGTGACCTGCATGTTCGCTTTGACGGCGGTTGCAGCCACTTCAAGTCCGACATAGCCGCCGCCAATCACCACCAGTCGATTGCCTCGAGTCAACTGTTGGCGGATACACTCGGCATCCTCAAGTGTGCGTAGATATCGTAAGTTAGCCGCCTTGCCGACAGCGCCACTGGCTACCGGTAGCAGCCTCGGACGTCCGCCGGTCGCCAACACCAACAAGTCGTAGGGCAGTACCTGGCCATCCGACAGGCTGACGTGCCGTAGGTCGCGGTTTATTGCCGTTACCTGAGTGCTGCTGAGCAATTGGATGTTCTGCGCCGCGTAGGTATTCGGGGCTCTCAGGTACAGGCTTTCCGGTGTAGCTGTGCCAGCTAGATAGGCTTTGGACAAAGGCGGGAGATGATGGGGAACAGCTGCTGCTTCCCCCACTAGCCAGATATTGCCTTCCCAGCCGTTGGCGCGCAGCCCAAAAGCAACCTCAACCCCTGCGTGGCCGGCACCGACGATGACCAGATTTTTGTTTGCGTTCACTGCACGCACCCCACGCTTTTAAACTGCATTAGTGGTCGCCGGATCCCAGACGAGCGGGAGTGCATGCACGCCGCTGACAATGCCACTCTGGTGGCGTACTTGGGCGTCCGGGGCAATGGAGAAGTCAGGGATCCTTGCGAGCCATTCCCGGAGGGTGGTGACGATTTCGCGGCGGGCTAGATGCTGGCCAAGGCACAGATGACTGCCGTGACCAAAGGTCGTATGCGATACCTTCTGGCGGCTGAAGTCGACGTGCATCGGGCAGGCGTTTTCACGCTCATCCAGGCCCGACAGCAGTTGCGGCAGGAGGATCTGATCGCCCTTCTTCAGCAGTACACCATGGAACTCGAGGTCGGATTTGAGAATGCGGCCATCAGCAACCAGCGAAAAGCGGCGGAGTAGTTCCTCGGTGGCAGCCGGAATGCGCTCTGGATGCTCGATCAGCTCTTTGCGGTGCTCTGGACTTTTGGCCAGAAACTCCATGCTGAAGCTGAGGAAGTTGACGACGGTATCCAAGCCACCAACCAGCAGCAGACCACACATTCTCTTCGCTTCGTCGCTGGTGATTGGGCGCCCGTTGACTTGGCCATTGGCGATTACGCTTATCGCGTCGGTACCAGGCTTCAGTTTGCGCTCCGCAATGATTGGCATCAGATACTCATAGAGCCCGTCTCTGGCCTCCACAAAAGTCATGCTGCCATCCGGGCGGGTCATTTGATCCGAGAGGTATTTCAGATGCGGAATGTCTTCGTCTGGCAGCCCCGCGAGCCGCATGAAGATTCGAATCGGGAACGGCTCAGCAAAATCTTCAGTAAAGTTGCAGTGACCTTGAAGGCGGATGTCGTCGATCAGTGAGCAGGCCAGCTCCCTGATATGGTCCTCTAATTTATCCACTGCAGGCATGCCTACGACTCCGCTGGCTAGGGCGCGAAAATGGCGCTGCTCCGGCGGATCCATTGAAGTGGGAATGAAGTCATAAGCCTCGCCAGCTTCGCGGGGAATGAACGGGCACTCGCTGGAAAAATGTGCATGGTCTTCGAAGGCTTCGCGTATCAATTTTCCCCGGGTGGCAATCCAGTGCCCGCCATTGCATCGAGTCCATATCAGATCGGGTACATTGGGGCCCTGCAGTGTCGCCCAGGCTTTTTGCACACCTTCCGAAATGTTAGGCGGGTTGTACATGTCGAAGTCAAAAACCAAGTGCTCAGGTACGTGGGGCGGCAGGGGCGCAAGATTGGCAATGCTCTGTTTGGCTTCAGTACTCATTTTTGTTCTCCTGAAATAATGGGGCGGTTAGAGCGTTGGATCGATCACGGGCTTGATCAGTGCACCTGTCTTGACCAGCTCAAGCGCCTTGTTGGCATCATTGATGGAAAAACGCTGCGTGATTAGGTCGGCCAGCGGGAAACGGTCCTGCAGTCGCGCCGCAAGCTGCATGGCCTGGTAGTAATGCTTGGGTTTGGGGAAGGTCGCTCCGGCAATCGTCATGTTCCTGATGGTCAGATCGCGGGGAGCGATGGGCTGAGTGCCAATCGCGCCCCACAGGCCGAGAATGACGTAGCGGCCGTGGTTGCCGGTCAGGTTCACGCCTTCAGGGAAGGCCGGTAAGGCGCCGGCGGCTTCCACTACCAGGCTGGCGCCTCGCTTGCCGAACCGTTCGGCGACGATGCGTAGCCGGTCTTCTGGGGTGGTGTCCTTGAGCGAGATGGTCTCAGTCGCGCCTAAGCTGCGTGCCATTTCCAGGCGAACTGGGGAATGGTCGATGGCAATGATTTCCTTCGCACCAGATGCCGCAGCAACCAACACAGCAGCGAGTCCGACCGGTCCGGCACCCTGAACAACTACAGTATCGTCCAGGCCCACGGGGCCGCAGCGGTCATAGCCGCGCAGCACGGTTGGTAAGGCGCAGCCGAGTGCGGCCAATGCTTCCGGTTGGGCGTGATCGGGCAGACGATAGAAGGCCATGCCGCTGGGTAGGCAGGCAAAGTCTGCATAACTACCCCAGTTGGGCTTGTCCGCATGCTCAAAAAAGGTTGAGTTGTCGCAGGGGGTTTCATCCAGAACGGTGCAGGTATGGCAGCGATGGCACAGAGCGATTGGGGCCCAATACACCATGTCACCCTGCTTAACCGGGACTCCTGCATAGTCCGTGGTGACGCCGGCCCCGAGTTTTTCGATGCGCCCCACACCCTCGTGGCCGAGAATGATCGGGAAGGGCATGGTGCCCGCCTCTCCGGAAACGATGTGCACATCGCTGCCGCACACGCCACCAAGGACGACGCGTACTAGGGCTCCGCCTGGTGCAGGATCAAAAACCGGGACGTTCCAGGTCTCGACCTGATTTTGTTCGACCATCACGGCTGCTCTTGCATATTGCATTCTTACACCTCGTTTTTGTTGTGCTTTGGGGCTGGGCCAGCGAAGCCTTCCCGCTGTGCTCAATTGGTCAGGTTGAGCTGTATATCGGTGATATACTGAATATATGGACGATTGCGTTGATGGTCAACATGCGCGGTGAAAAATATTCAACACGCGTGTTGAGTGGCGGTTTTGACTTGTGAGTCATGCTGGTATTGTGCGGACCGGCTTCCCGCCGGGGCGTTTAGTAGCCGTGTGGCTTGGGTCGCCCTGAATCGAACACGGCAGTGAGGACTTACATTGAAAGCAGCCCAGCCTCTGGAAAAAAAAAAGGTCGTATCGACCCCAGCAATGGCGATATCAAGCAGGACTTGCTGCGTGCAGCCGTGCACCTGTTAAGTACCAAGGGACGCGAGGGTGCAACCATGCGGGCGATCTGCGCGGAGGTAGGCGTAACGCCGCCAACGTTGTATCACCACTACGGTGATCTACATGGACTGCACAAGGCTGCGATTGACGTGACCTACCTGCAGGTTGCCAAGGCCTATCACGACGGTATCGACGAGAAGGGGCCGCTCAAGGGGATACGCGATGGATGGGCAACGTTCCTGCAGTTTGCCTACTCAGAGCCGAATATGTGTCGCATTGTGATCCAGCAGATCATGGCGGGAGAGCCTCCGAGCCTGGTCGCTGATACCCTGCGAGGTGTCGCTGACGACCTATCCCATTTCCATACGCAGGGGCAGTTGAAGTATTCACCCAGGGATACGGCGCAGCTGCTGTGGATGGGCGCATTGGGCGCACTGACCTACGCGGTCAGCCTGGAAGGGGCTGGGGGGGCGCAAGATTTGGCCTTGCAGAAGGCCAAGCTCGATATCACTCTGGCGGCACTCTTCAATATCGAAGATGAATAGGTAGGCCTATTCCCGACATGTGGTGTGTCCAGGAGCTAGTGGACAGGTAGTTGAGAGCTAATGCTCGCAGAGCGCCGCTCAAACTCCATCAGACTGAGATAGCCCCGCGTCGAGTGGCGGCGACGGTGATTGTGTCGTAGAGCAGATCGGGCTTTGCCTCCTGGTAGCTGGCATAGCGCATCAAGTATTCCCCCTCGACTTTCAGCGAGCGGAAGAAACGCGCTCCCACCGAGTGTCCGGGCAGTTCCCCGAATGTGAATGGCTGGCACGATTTGATGTCGTCTAGGCAAAGCCAAGTAGTCGTAGGCGCAGTATTGGCTGCCGCTGCCGAATGCAGCAGCACCTCCGCCCGTCCCTGGCGTCGTGCAAGGGCTATCTCCAGCGCAGTGCGTACGGGGCTGATGCATACGGTGAAGCATCGCCCAATCGACGACTACACGCGAATACAGATCGAGCACCAACGCCAGATATAGCCTCCTTGGGCTGTCCGCTCGTAGGTCATGTTCGAGATCCAATGCCGGTTGGCGCGATCCGAAGCGAACTGGCGTCCAAGTGATTCGGGGCAATCGGCGGGTAGTGGCGACCGCGGGCTAGAATCTCGTAGCCCGGAATCCAATACACGCTGGCCAACTCGATCGCCACTGTGGTGTCCCCGAGCTGGGCCAACTAGGTACACATCAGCAGTGAAGGCTTGATAGTTTGTACCGATACTTCGGTGAGTTCAGTGGGGTTTCCGACCACATGAAACCGCGAGCCAAGATCAGTACCGGTTGCGCAATCATGAATGACCGCCAGGTAGCGCGTTGATATGAGCTATATCACGTGCCCCGGCCACACCGAAAATTCCGGAGGGGGCTCGGATCAGATCTCCTTCCTAAGCGGGATCACGAAACGCTCCACCACTCGCGGGTCTGCAGCTTCCTCTGGGACAAGTATTTTGATGGGGACTCAGCCTCCCAGAAAGCAGACGACCGCGGTCCTGCGGAGTCACCGTAGTGGGCGTGCTACTAATCCAATGGGCCACGGACTGCCGGGAAGGTGGTTTTTTAACACTTCGCGCACCATGGTGGCCTGGGCCAATTGCTGGTGCAGGCGGAGAAGTTCAGCGCGCTCAACACGATGCTTGCCGTTGCCAAGGAAGGCATCGCCACCTTGCTGTTCGTAGTGGCTCTTCCATTTGTCTAGCAGGCTTTCAGCAATACCCAATGCCTGGGGTACATGACGATGCGACATCTCGCAAAGTACGTGGTCTATCGCCTCGCGTTTGAAGGAGTTGGGAAAACGTCGTCTGATCTGGGGCATGAGCATGCCGTGTGGTGGGCATTACTCACCTTAACTCAGTGCCCACTTAGCCCGGGATGATTCAGTCTGCGAGTTTCCCTAACTACCTATGCGAAGCGTCAATAGCCGCTGCGAAAGGCATAAGCATAGCTTCCTTGTCTTCTGCCGTTTGGCCGTAAAAATCAACGTGATTACACATGGCTGCGCCTACCTTCAACATCAAGTACGGATAGTCCCTAAGCCTCCACCGAGCTGTTCAGGAAGTCGAACAAGGCATCGTTGAACGCGTCGTTGCTGTCGCCGGCGACCATATGTTCGGCTCCGGCCACATTAGCCAGCCGTGCGTGCGGAATCAGCGCAAGAAGCTGATTTACCCCCTTTTTACTGACCAGCCGGCTGGCGCCGCCACGGATAAGAAGCGTAGGTATGTCCACCCTTGATGCAGCAGCTTCTAGACGCTCGGGGCGCCGGGAGCGTTGGTTGTTTGGGGCGGTGAATGCTGGATCGTAGTGCCAGCGGTAGCGGCCGTCGGCGCCCAGGCGCAGGTTACGCTGGAGTCCTCCAAAGTCGGTCGGCCGCTGCCGATGGGGAAGGTAGGCTGCAACCGCATCGGCTGCTTCTTGCAGGCTAGTGAAGCCATTCGGAGCGGCCTGCATGAACCGGAGGATTTCCGCTGCTCCTTCGGCCTCGATCCGCGGCACCACGTCCACCAGCACCAGGCCATGGGCAGGCTGACGGGCCTCGCCGATGGCGAGTAGGGAAGTCAGCCCACCAAGCGAGGCTCCGACCAGCACCGGTGGTCGGCGCAGGGTCTCCATAACCTCGTGCAAGTCAGCAACGAAGACATCCAGGCTGTAGTCCTGGTCGTGCGACCAGCCACTGTCACCATGGCCGCGCAAGTCCAACGACACGGTGTGAAAGCCGCGATCGACCATGCGCTGCGCCGTGTTTTTCCACGAGTGACGAGTCTGTCCGCCGCCGTGCAGTAGCACGATGGGTTGACGATCGGGGTCGCCGCCGACATCGGCCGCCAGGCTGATGCCCGCGGCGCCCTTGAATAGCATCTTGCGCATTTTTCGTCTCAACGCTTGTAATCAACCGAAGGTCGGGCAGCTCACTGACGGAGGTGGCGTGGGCAATCAGCTGGCCACCCATCGACCTAGTCACGTGGCTACGACCCTTCGCCGCGCTCGAGTCGGTACCCCGCGAGGGGCTGTTGACGTCTCGAGCTTGGCAAAGAAAATCTCAGCACGGCTGCTGTGAAAGTATCTTCGTTCAGCAATAACGGGCGACTTACTGAGCCAGCATCCCCGCGTCAATCAGGTGTTCACTGCCTGTGATGTAGGAGGACTCGTCCGATGCAAGGAACAGCACCAGGTTGGAGACCTCTTGGGCGGCGGCGATACGGCCCAACGGAATCATGCTCAGTGCATCTCCACCGTTCTCATCGGTTGCCTCCACCATCATCGGCGTCTGAATGAAGCCAGGGTGTACCGAGTTAACGCGGATGTTTTTCGGGCCGTATTCAATTGCTGTCGCTTTGGTCATGCCACGTACCGCGAACTTGCTGGCCACATAGGCCAGGTTTGGGAAGCCATAGTTTGCGGCCATGCCGGCAATCGACGAAATGTTCACAATCGAACCGATGCCTGCCTTGAGCATGGACGGCAGAACGGCCCGCATACCCAGAAACACCGAGAGCTGGTTGACGCTGCAAACCTTCAGGTAATCCGCTTCGCCGAGGGCCAGGGTGTTGGCTACCGGGCCGAGTATGCCGGCATTGTTGACCAGCACAGTGGGGGGGCCAAACGCGGATTCGGCCTCGGCCATCACCTCTGCCCAGGAGTTGACGCAGGTGACGTCGTGCTTCAAGAACAACGCGTTACTGCCAAGCTCCTTAGCCAGTGCCTGGCCGGCTTGTTCTGACAGATCGGTCAACACCACCTTGGCACCTTCCGCAACGAAGCATCTGGCATGGGACTCGCCCATGCCCCTAGCGGCCCCGGTAATCAACGCCACTTTGCCTGCTAGTCGACTCACGATGTTGCCCTCTTGTTGTTATGTGTTGGGCAGGGCGGCCGCGCCCCGCCAAGCTGGTGTGATCTACTCGGCGATGAAGGTTTCGTACATGTGCAGAGTGTCACTGTATTCCCGGATATTGGTGATGCGCTTACCATCCACCTCGAAAAGGAAGTGATAGGTGTTCTTGAACACCCGTCCGTTTTTCAGCTCCGAGCAAGACTCTGCCTCCACTGCGACACGCTTGCCTTCGGCAGTCATGCTGCCGGAGGTGATCGGCAAAGCGCCATGCTTGTAAACGTTGACGACGCCAGCCAGCAGTTCTCCCATCTGAAGTTTGCTGTAGCTGCCAGAAATGCCGGGTACGTTGCCGGATATCCACCAAATACAGTCATCGTCCAGGCAGCTGACGATTCCGGCCACATCACCGGTGGAGAAAACACTCAAGAAATGGCGCACCACTTCCTTGTTGCGTTCAAGTGGGTTGTTGGCTGTGTTCACCCTGGACTCCTGTGACTTAGATTGTCGGATCCGAACGTTGTCAGCGCGTCTCGCGAAGCCCGGCTTATCCCATCATCTGTTCCATGGCCATCAGTAGCATTCTTGCTTCCTTAAAGTCAACAAATGTGTTGATATTTGATCGGTAAATGAATCACTGTATGACCTACCGGAACGTGTCCGTTGAATCCAGTTCGAGTCGACTTAACCCCTGGCTCATGGCCAGGATCGCGATAACAACATCAAGGGCAGAGTAATGACCAAAGACATGCAGGTTCTGCTGGACAAGCAGGCGATCTATGAAGTGCTGATCCGTTATTGCCGCGGTGCGGATCGCTGCGACGAGGAGTTGATCCGTTCTGTCTACCATGACGACGCCTACGATGATCATGGTTACTGGCGGGGGACTGGCAGTGACTTTGCTCGTTTTTTACCCGCACGCCTAACCTCCGCTAACGTGGCGACTACACACTCGATCACCAATGTACTGATTGAGGTTGATGGAGACACGGCTCGATCGGAGTCGCAGGTCATGGCGACTCTTGTGCGAATCGGTAGTCCACGGATGGCCGATGTAATGGGGGCCCGTTATCTGGACCGTCTCTCCCGGCGCAATGGCGAATGGAAGATTGATGAGCGCACGGTGGTGTTGGATTGGCACAAGGTTGAAGCCTGGGTCGAAGCGGAGGCACCGATTCCTCTCGATGGATTTACGCGCGGTGATCGCTTCCCGGTTGATCCGGTATACAGGCTTATGGCGACAGAGCCCCCTCGCTGAGTGGGGTGGATCTAGTTACTTGGTTCGGTGGTCGGCGTGATGACCAGTTTGCCAATCAGATTGCGGGACAGCGCCATTTTGAGGGCATCCGGTGTCCTTTCTAGCGGATAGGTCCGCGAAATAAGCGGCCTCAGACTTCCCGCTCTGTAAAGCTCCGACAGGTGCCTGAAGCTGGCGTGGTGTTGCGCCGGATCGAGTTGTACGGCGGGCCACCAGAAGATGCCGGCGACCTGAATGTTCTTCAGCAGCAGTAGGTTGGCCGGTATCTGCGGAATCTGTCCGCTGGCGAAGCCGACAATCAATAGCCTGCCACCGTGGCTCATGCAGCGTGACATGCTATTGAAGGCTTCGCCGCCCACCGTATCCATGCACATATCCGCCCCTCGGCCGTCGGTCAGCTCTAGTACCCGCTTCTTCAGGTCTTCGTTGCTGTAATCGATTAGGTGGTCGGCGCCGTGTGCCTTCGCAGCTTCCAGCTTGTGTGTGGAGCTGGCAACAGCAATGACTGTTGCACCGAGCGCCTTGGCAATTTCAATACTGGCAAGGCCCACGCCGCCCGCGGCGCCGAGCACAACGAGAGTCTCATTTGCCTGAATCCGGCCGCGGCGAACCAGAGCGTAGTAACTGGTGCCGTATGCGGAATAAAAGCCTGATGCGGTTACACAATCCATGCCCTCCGGCACCTTGACCACCAGTTCGGCACGGGCCACGGCCTCTTCGGCGAATCCGCCGTAGCCATCTCGGGTCAGAGCCATGACGCGGTCACCAGGGTGTAATGCATTGACATTGGCGCCGACCTCAATTACCTCGCCTGCGATCTCAAAGCCTGGGGCAAAGGGCATCGGCGGTTTGGCTTGATACTTTCCCTGGATGATCAGATTGTCTGGGAAATTGACTGCTGCCCCATAGACCCTGATGCGAATGTCGTCAGTTCCGATGGCCGGGCTGTCCATTTCGCCTTGAGTCAGCGCCTCTGCAGGGCCGTATTCGCTGCAAATAATTGCCCGCATCTGAGTACTCCTGGTGTTGATCGTGGGCGCCGAATGTGGGCCGGCAAGACTGTTCAGTCAACTGTAATGTTGATTTGGTTGCCGCGGATCTGCAACCAGAGATTGGAAATGATTTGTCCCGATGACGCTTGCTGGGGGGGCCGCGGAAGGTTACCCGGAAATCGAGTCGGGGAGGGTCGATGATAGAGCAAATCAACTGTTGTGTTGACTAATTTCGACAAAGGCCGCACGATGGTTCAAAACAAGAAAGAGGGTATTCATATGTCAGATATCGAACGCAGGCTTAAAGCGCTGGAAGACCGCGCCGAGCTGCAGGATTTGGCCGTCCGCTACTTCGTTGCCACAGACGATGATGACTTCGCTACCTTGGAGGCGCTCTTTGCGCCTGGAGCAGAATTCCATGCCGGTGGGTTCGCCGGCGGTACTGATCGGGCCGCGATCATGGTTTTCCTGCGAAGTGCCAGAGCGAACATGGGCATCACCATCCACACGCCTCACTATAGCTTGATCACTTTCACCGGTGATGACACCGCAACGGGAGTGGTTGGCGCGCATCTCGAAATTGCCATGGCTGGCCAAAGCCTGTTTGGGGCCGTGCGCTATTACGACAAATACCAACGTCTGCACGGCAAATGGCATTTTTCGAAAAGGGAAATGCTGGCAGTACATATGGGGCCTTGGGAGCAGGTCGCGACCTCACTCACCGCAGACTTGCGGGTCCGGTGGCCGGGTGGCAAGCCGCAGGCTGCCGATCTGCCGGCGCGCCGGGAAAACCTGTAGCTAAGGGGAATCCCATCAAACGGCCATTAAGGGTGCAGCTATGCAGTTAGACAAGATTGAAGACATTATCGAAGACATCCGCCTCGGTAAAATGGTCGTATTGATTGACGATGAGGATCGCGAAAACGAGGGCGACCTCGTCATGGCCGCTCAGCATGTGAAGGCTGAGCACATCAACTTCATGGCTCGCTTTGCTCGCGGCCTGATTTGCATGCCAATGAGCAAGTCCCAGGCCGAGCGCTTGGGGCTGAGGCTGATGGTCGAACACAACGGGTCAGGTTTCGGCACCAAGTTCACCGCCTCGATTGAGGCGGCAAAGGGGGTGAGTACCGGGATCTCCGCCGCAGATCGGGCTTTGACGGTACAGGCCGCAGCGGCACACTCTGCCAGGGCGGAGGACATTGTCCAACCGGGGCATATTTTCCCACTGATCGCCGAGCCGGGTGGTGTGTTGGTTCGAGCTGGGCATACAGAAGCTTCCTGCGATCTCGCCAGACTGGCCGGTCTTAATGAAACCGGGGTGATCTGTGAAGTGATGAACGAAGACGGCTCAATGGCGCGCCTGCCTGAATTGATCGAATTTGCCAAGGAGCATGGGCTCAGGATCGGCACCATTGCCGACCTAATCCATTATCGGGCTGTCAATGAAGCGACCATTGAGCGGCTGTATAAACAGTCAGTGATGACCGATCATGGTCAATTCATGATGCATGCCTATCGCGACTGTATTAACGGAGATATCCACCTGGCTCTGACCCAGGGCGAACTGGATGGCTCGGCTACGCTAGTTCGCGTGCAGCAGTCGGTTTGCCTCCGTGATTTGCTCGGCATTCAGATTCCTGGCAGTAGTGGCTGGAATATCCAGCGCTGCCTTGCGCGAATTTCGGCGGAGAAAAAGGGCGTGTTGGTACTTCTTGCAGGCGCAGAATCTTCCTCAGACATGAAGCACAAGATAGATGCCCTGAGCAGCATGTCCAAAGTGCCTAGAGCATCGGCAGATGGTGATCCTCTGATGATTGGTGTTGGGTCGCAGATACTCCGTGATCTCGGCTTAGGGGATATGCGGCTTATGGCGTCGCCGGCAAAGTATCACGGGATCTCTGGGTTCAACTTGCAGGTCTCGGAGTACGTCGTCTACCGCTGATTCTTCGCGTATGTTCTGGGTGCCCGGACACAAACAATTAACATTTAACCCGAGTTGGTGTACGTGTGTCGTGCTGTGCAAGAAGTTGTGCGTTGGTCATGTCTGAACAGATCGAGAGCAGGATATGAGTTTGAAATATGCGGTATCCACGCATCTGCCAACGCCCTTTGCGACCTTTGATATTCATGGGTTTGAAGACCTCGAGACCGGCAAGGAGCATGTTGCCCTTACACTGGGCGATGTCCGTTCAGGTGAGCCTGTCCTGTGCCGGGTGCACTCCGAGTGTCTGACCGGGGATGCACTGTTCAGTCAGCGCTGCGATTGTGGATCGCAGTTAAATATCGCGCTGAAACTGATTGCCGAGGAAGGGCGAGGCATTTTGCTCTATCTGCGCCAAGAGGGGCGAGGCATTGGTTTGATCAACAAGCTCCGGGCCTACGAACTCCAGGATCAGGGGGCAGACACTGTCGAGGCTAATGAGCAACTGGGATTCGGAGCGGACATGCGCAATTATCTGATTGGTGCACAGATGCTCGGTCATTTTGGCATTGAGTTTGTGCGCCTGATGACGAACAACCCGCGGAAGGTGGAGGCCCTGAGGCGTGACGGCATCAGCATTGTTGAGAGGGTCAAGTTGCAGTCAGTACTGACGCCCTGCAATGCACATTACCTGCAAACCAAGGCAACCAAGTTGGGGCATATGCTCTCCCATCTCAAATTGATGTGATCTCGCATCCTATTTTCAACGGTTGACCCATGCGCGCCTGCGGCTCACGCCGACTGGAAGTGGGCGCCATGCCGCTTCGGATCCGCCGCGTCGGCACGAGAGTTTTTGATTTAAATCAATGAGTTATTGATTCATGGCTGGCGGTTCAGCTTGCCGCTCATTGCTCCGTCCAGCGTATCAACATATGTGTTGACAAATGGGTCGGAGCTGATTAGTTTTGATAACACAACGAACAGGAGGGGACGCAATGAAGTTTCATTTGATGCAAACAGGTGTAATCGGTCGTCGTTATGAGCTGGAAGCGGGTATGGCTGGGCAGCGTCCTGAGTTGTATCAGCGCTTTCTATCCGAAGTGCGTGATTACGTTCGTCTGGCGGATGAGCTTGGTTATGCAGGCTATTGCCAGCCTGAGCACCACCTGCAGATCGAAGGTTTTGAGATCAACAACCATCCCGGCATGTTCAGTCTCTATGTGGGCCTGCATTCCAAGCGGATGAAGGCCGGCATCATGGGGTACACCCTGCCGACCCATAACCCGGTGCGTATCGCCGAAGAAATCGCCACCCTTGACCACATGCTCCAAGGGCGCCTGATGGTTGGTTTCACCCGTGGCTACCATGCGCGCTGGGTCGACTCCTATGCTGCGCGTCCGGGTGTCAGCGCCACTACGCCGGACAACGCCAAGGCCCGCGACGAGCAAGATGCGCTGAACCGCGAAGTCTTCGAGGAGTCGCTGCAGGTCATCAAGAAGGCCTGGGCCAATGACGTGTTTAGCCACAAGGGCAAACACTGGGAGTTCCCGCCAAATGGCGGCTCTGCCGGTCACCCGGCCTATGCCAGCATGGGCAAGGGCATGGATGCAGATGGCATCGTGCGCCAGATCGGCATTGCGCCGAAGTGCTACCAGAGTCCCCACCCGAAAATTTACGGCGGCTTTGCCGGCAGCATGCGCACCGTCGACATGTGGGCCCGGGAAGGCGGCAAGCCAATCGTGCTGGCTTCCGACCTGGACTTTTGCGATGCCCTGTGGACCCGCTATGCCGATACCGCACGCCAGCACGAGCGGGAGGTTGCCCGTGAGGATGTTGCTGCCTGGGGCGGTTTCCTGATGCTGACCGATGACAAGGACAAGGCCAAGCAGTTGATGGCCGAGCATAAGTGGTTCTGGGACAAGTGGTTCATTCCGTTCGGCCAGAAAATGCCGAACGTGCTGATCGGCTCGGCTGACGAGATCGCCGATCAGATCGGCCGCGCCCACGACCGCCTGGGCTTCAACGAGCTGTTCCTGATGTTCGGTCAGGGTCACCTGGACCCGGAGCAGAACAACGAGGAACTGGAAAAGTTTGCCAGCCTGGTGGCTCCTCGCTTCGCGACCAAGGATGCCGAAGGCACG
>NZ_SSOH01000089.1:0-9130 GCF_029873155.1 Pseudomonas sp. BN515
GTGCTCAAGGTTGGACGCATCGGGCAGGTCCGCTTCAACGGCCGGAGCCTGTTTGTCGGCGGCGGCCTGGCGGGAGAGCGGGTTGCCATCCGTCCGACCGCGACCGACGGCGTCTTCGACGTCGTGTTCATCCGTAAGACCGTGCGCCAGATTGATCTCAGGCAACCCAAGCCATGACTATCCACCCGTTACCCATGTCTCCCGACAAGCGTTACCCATGTGTACCGGCTGAACACTGCGCGCACCACAGCCTCTGACGCGGCGATTGCGGTGCGCACGGTGCACCCTACCTCTGACATTTTTCGAAGCGCCCCGCGCCGAACTCAGATCCAACCGGCCCACTGCAGCAAGAACAGCCCGATATTGGTGGTCACCACGGCTGCCAGGGTGGTGATCACGATGATCGCCGCCGCCAGTTCGTGGTTGCCATTCACCGCGCGGGCCATGACGAAACTCGCAGCAGCGGTCGGGCTGGCGAAGTAAAGGAAGAGGATCGCCAGGTCGGCGTTGCGAAACTCGCATAGCCATGCACCCAGCGTTGCCAGGATTGGCAGCCAGACCATCTTCATCAGGCTGGCGCTGACGGCGATCCTGCCACTGGAACGCAGGGACGCCAGCGACAGGGTGCCACCGATGCAGATCAGCGCCAGGGGCAAGGTCATCTGGGCAAAATATTCACCGGAAGTGATCAGCCATTTCGGCAGCGGCAACTGCCAGTACGCCACCGGCATGGCGGCCAGCACACCGATGATCAGCGGGTTGCTGATGATGCTCCTGGCCAGGCTCAGCGGGTCGCTCTTGGCATTCGGGCTGTAGATCGCCAGGACGATGGACGACAGCGTGTTGTAGCTGAGGATCACCACCGCGCCGAGGATACTGCCCACCGACAGGCCGTAGTCGCCGTACATGCTGGTTGCCAGCGCGAGGCCGACGATACCGTTGTTACCGCGAAAGGCGCCCTGGGCGTAGATGCCGCGATCCTCGACCGGGCAACGCAGGATGGCCCAACCCCAGCCGATCAGGAAACACAGGATGGTGGCCGCGACGAAGTAGCCGATCAGTTCCGGTTTCAGGGCGGTGCCGAGGTCCGCCTGGACGATCCCGAGAAACAGCAGAGTGGGCATGGTGCCCTTGAACACCAATGACGACGCGGTGTTGATGAATGCGCCATCGATCCAGCCAAGGCGCTTGAGCCCCACACCCAGGAACAGCATGGAGAACACCGGCGCGGTGATGCTGAGGGTCTGCTGGACGACGGCGAGCATGGGGCAACCTTGGCGGCGGAAATAGTTAGGCGGCTAAGGATACCAATTGGCTTTCAGGAATGAACCGACTTGTAGGAGCGAATTCATTCGCGAAGCAGGCCGCAGGCCTGCGTGGCCCGGGACGGCTCCGCCGTCAATCGCGAATGAATTCGCTCCCACATGTACGCAGGTTCAGCGGCGCACGGGACGCTTCTGCAACTTGCGCTGCAAGGTCCGGCGGTGCATGCCCAGGGCGCGGGCAGTGGCGGAGATGTTGCCGTCATGCTCGGCCAGCACACGCTGGATGTGCTCCCACTGCAGGCGGTCCACCGACATCGGGTTTTCCGGCACCAGGCTGTCCAGGTCGGCGTGCTCGGAGAGCAGCGCGGTCAGTACGTCGTCGGCGTCGGCCGGCTTGCACAGGTAGTTGGTGGCGCCGCGTTTGATGGCTTCCACCGCGGTGGCAATGCTCGAATAACCGGTGAGGATCACCACGCGCATTTCCGGGTCCAGCTCCAGCAGCTTGGGCAGCAGCACCAGGCCGGAGTCACCGTCCATCTTCAGGTCGAGCACTGCGTAATCGGGCAGGTCGTCCTTGGCCATCAGCAGGCCTTCTTCGGCGGAACCGGCTACCGACACCCGCAGGCCACGGCGGGTCATGGCCCGGGCCATTACGCGGGTAAAGGTGGCGTCGTCGTCCACCAGCAGCAGATGGGGTTGTTCTTCGCCTTCGATCAGGGGTTCGTCAGTCATCTCGCTTCCTCTTCGTCAAGGCACTCAGGCGACGCCGTAGGTGCGCGGCAGGCGCAACTCCGTCAGGGTGCCGCCTTCCTCATGGTTATAAAGTTTAACCGTGCCGCCGGCACGAGTAACGCTGGCCTGGCTCAGGAACAGGCCAAGGCCGAAACCCTTGCCCTTGGTGGTGAAGAAAGGCCGGCCAATCTGTTCGGCAATGGCCAGGGGTACGCCAGCACCGTGGTCACGGATGGTCAGCACCATCCACTGGTGGTCCCAGTTGACGCGGATGTCGAGCTTCTCCGGGCAGGCGTCGGCAGCGTTGTTGAGCAGGTTCAGCAGGGCCTGGGTCAGGTCTGCCGGAGGTTTCAGCCGAGGCGCCACGCCAAGGCCCATGCACTGATAGCGATAGGTGGCCTCAGGGCGCATCAGGTGCCAGCGATTGAGGGTGACTTCCAGCCACTCGATCACCGATTGCTCCACCACCGCCTGGCGCCGATCCGCTTCGGCGGCGCGCACCAATTGCTGGAGGGTGTCCTTGCAGAGCATCACCTGCTCCTGCAGCAGGGCCAGGTCGTCCTGAAGACCGGGCTTGTCGCCGTACTCCTGGCGCAGCTCCTTGAGCAGCACGCTCATGGTTGCCAGCGGGGTGCCCAGCTCATGGGCGGCACCGGCGGCCTGGGTGGCCACGGCCAGCAACTGCTGGTCACGCATGCCTTCTTCGCGGCGAACCGCTTGCAGTTGATCCTGGCGACGCAGTTCCTCGGCCATGCGTGCGACGAAGAAGGTGATCAGCGCCGCCGCCAGGGCGAAGCTCAGCCACATGCCGTAGATCAGCAGCGATTCGCGCTGGCCGGCGGGCATTTCCAGCGGATGGAACAGCACCAGCAGCAGGGTGTATGCCGCCAGGGCCAGGCCCGCGAGGGTCAGGGTGTAGAGCCAGGGCAGGGTCGCCGCGGCGATGGTCAGCGGCACCAGGTAATAGGAAACGAAGGGGTTGGTCGAACCCCCGGAGAAATACAGCAGCACGCTGTGGATAACCAGGTCGAGGCCCAGCTGGACGGCATATTCCAGCTCGGTCACCGGCCAGGGCCCGCGCAGGCGCAACGCCGTGCCCACGCAGAGCACCAGCGAGACACCGAGGGTGACGCTCAGTGCGACCCAGGGCAGTTGCAGAAGTTGGGTCTTGTAGGCGAGGCCGACCGAGCCTGCCTGGGCGGCCAGGACGAGGATGCGGATCAGGGTGAGCCGCAGCAGGTTCTGGCGGCTGGCAGACAGTAGCTGTACGGGTTCGAGCATGGGTACTCCCTGGAATCGACGGAGTATAACCAAGGCGCACACCGGCCCGCCTCTGTGCGGCAACTCGCCGCAGCGGAGTTGATCGGTACAGCACATCATGTGGGAGCGAATTCATTCGCGATTGCAGGATGAAGTCCTGCCCTTCGGCAGCCGGCGCCGCGCAGCGGCGTTTCGCGAATGAATTCGCTCCCACACGCTCGCACCACTCTGGAACATCTGTCCCAAATCCTGGTCAATTTGCGTCGCCGTTAACCCGAATGGACGGATACCCTCGTCCACTATGGAGAATCACCGCGCAACCAGCGCGGAACCCTGTCCCACAAGGAGTCGACATGCCCAAGTTCACCCGTCTCGCCGCCGCCCTCGCCCTCTGCGCCGCCAGCCTTGGCAGCCTCGCGGCCCAGGCCGCCGACGAAGCCCGCTACAACCAGGTGGCAGTGCGTGCCGAAGTCAGCCAGGAAGTGGCCCACGACCTGATGCACGTCACCCTCTATAGCGAGTCGCAGAACACCGACCCGGCCAAGCTCGCCGACGAGATCACCCGCACCCTCAACAGCGCCGTGGAAAAGGCCCGCAAGGCCAAGGGCGTCACCGTCAGCCTGGGCAGCCGCAACAGCTACCCGGTGTATGACGAAAAGGGTCAGAAAATCACCGCCTGGCGCGAGCGC
This sequence comes from Pseudomonas sp. BN515, assembly GCF_029873155.1. Classification (NCBI taxonomy): domain Bacteria; kingdom Pseudomonadati; phylum Pseudomonadota; class Gammaproteobacteria; order Pseudomonadales; family Pseudomonadaceae; genus Pseudomonas; species Pseudomonas sp. BN515. The sequence goes on from NZ_SSOH01000089.1 coordinate 3,947, forward strand.
GCCGAACTGCGCCTGGAAAGCGCCGACTTCGCCGCCCTGTCCCAGCTGAGCGCCGACCTGATGGGTCAGCTGAAGATGGCCGGCATGAACTTCAGCATCGCCGAGAAGACCCGCAAAACCCATGAAGACGACCTGATCAAGCAAGCCGTGGACGCCTTCAAGGCCCGCGCCCAGCTGGCGACCAACGCCCTCGGCGGCAAGGGCTACAAGCTGGTCAACCTGAGCCTGAACAGCGCCGGCTTCCAGCCGCCGCAGCCGATCATGATGCGCGCCATGTCCGCCAAAGGTTACGCCGATGCGGCCGCCGCGCCCGAGATCGAGGCCGGCACCAGCCGCGTCAGCGTCAGCGCCGACGGCACCATCGAAGTGCAGATGCCCTGATCCTGCACGGGGCGCCGCCGCATTCCGGGGCGGCGCCCACCCCCTCCCGCGGCTTGGATTTGCAGAATTGCGACAAGCCCTTACAGCTTTATTCCGCCGACTACACTCTTTCCCGTCCAGCTATTGCGTCGGGCATATGCCCTGCATAGCTTCTCGCAAGGCCCCCACAAAGGGCCCCTCACGATGACAAACAGAATAAATATGAGGTCAACATGCGTAAAAACGCCGTCATCCAGGCACTTGTCGCGGCTGGGCTGATCGCCAGCGCACCTTTCGCCAGCGCTGCAAGCAACCTGGTGTTCTGCTCCGAAGGCAGCCCCGCCGGTTTCGATCCGGGCCAATACACCACCGGTACCGATTTCGACGCCGCCGCTGAAACCGTCTTCAACCGCCTGACCCAGTTCGAGCGTGGCGGCACCGCGGTAATCCCGGGCCTGGCCGAGAAGTGGGACGTATCCCCCGACGGCCTCAACTACACCTTCCACCTGCGCAAGGGCGTGAAGTTCCACACCACCGACTACTTCAAGCCGACCCGCGATTTCAACGCCGACGACGTGCTCTTCACCTTCCAGCGCATGCTCGACAAGGACCACCCGTTCCGTAAGGCGTACCCCACCGAATTCCCCTACTTCACCGACATGGGCATGGACGCCAACATCGCCAAGGTGGAGAAGGTCGACGACAACACCGTCAAGTTCACCCTCAATGGCGTGGATGCAGCCTTCATCCAGAACCTGGCCATGAGCTTTGCGTCCATCCAGTCCGCCGAGTATGCCGACCAGCTGCTCAAGGCCGGCAAGGCCGCCGACATCAACCAGAAGCCCATCGGCACCGGCCCCTTCGTATTCAGCCGCTACCAGAAGGACGCGCAGATCCGCTTCAAGGGCAACAAGGACTACTGGGTGCCTGGCGAGGTGAAGATCGACAACCTGATCTTCGCCATCAACACCGACGCTTCGGTGCGCATGCAGAAGGTCAAGGCCGGCGAGTGCCAGATCACCCTCTTCCCGCGTCCGGCCGACCTGGAAGCGCTGAAGAAAGACCCGAACCTGAACATGCCGTCGCAGCCGGGCTTCAACCTCGGCTACATCGCCTACAACGTCACCCACAAGCCGTTCGACAAGCTTGAAGTGCGCCAGGCGCTGGACATGGCGGTGAACAAGAAAGCCATCATCGACGCCGTCTACCAGGGCGCCGGCCAACTCGCCGTGAACGGCATGCCGCCGACCCAGTGGTCCTACGACGAGACCATCAAGGATGCCGGCTACAACCCGGACAAGGCCAAGGAGCTGCTGAAAGCCGCCGGCGTTGCCGAAGGCACCGAGATCACCCTCTGGGCCATGCCGGTTCAGCGTCCGTACAACCCCAACGCCAAGCTGATGGCCGAAATGCTCCAGTCCGACTGGGCCAAGGTGGGCATCAAGGCCAAGATCGTCACCTACGAATGGGGCGAGTACATCAAGCGCGCCAAGGGCGGCGAACACGACGCCATGCTGATCGGCTGGAGCGGCGACAACGGTGATCCGGACAACTGGCTGGGTACCCTCTACGGCTGCGACGCCGTGGACGGCAACAACTTCTCCAAGTGGTGCGACGCCAACTACGACAAGCTGGTGAAGGCCGCCAAGGCCACCAGCGACGTTGCAAAACGCACCGAGATGTACAAACAGGCCCAGCACATCCTGAAAGACAACGTGCCGATCACCCCGATCGCCCACTCCACTGTCTATCAGCCGATGCGCAAGAACGTGCAGGACTTCAAGATCAGCCCGTTCGCGCTCAACTCCTTCTATGGCGTGAGCGTCGGCAAGTAAGCCGGCAAACGGGGCCTTCGGGCCCCGTTTTCATTTCGGTACAAAGGAAGCCCGATGCGTCGAAACCTGTTGTCCCTCGCCCTCTGTCTTCCCCTCCATGCCTTCGCCAGCCAGTCGCTGGTGGTCTGCACCGAAGCCAGCCCCGAAGGCTTCGACATCGTCCAGTACACCGCCGCCACCACGGCCGATGCTTCCGCCGAAACCGTCTTCGACCGCCTGGTTCAGTTCGCTCCCGGCACAACCCGGCTGCAACCGGGCCTCGCGGAGAGCTGGACCATCAGCCCCGACGGCCTGGTCTACGAGTTCCAGCTGCGCAAGGGTGTCACCTTCCATAGCACGCCCTGGTTCACCCCCAGCCGCGCGTTCAACGCCGACGACGTGCTCTGGAGCTTCCAGCGCCAGCTCGACCCTGCGCACCCTTGGCACAAGCTCTCTCCGCGCGGTTTTCCCTATGTGGAATCCATGGCCTTCACCCAATTGATCGAGCGCGTCGAGAAGCTCGACGACCACCGCGTGCGCTTCACCCTGAAGCACCCGGAGGCGCCCTTTCTCGCCGACCTGGCGATGGGCTTCACCTCGATCTATTCCGCCGAATACGCCGACCAGTTGCTCAAGGCCGGCAAGACGGACCAGCTCAACCGCGAGCCGGTAGGGACCGGGCCTTTCGTTTTCGAGCGCTACCGCAAGGATTCGCAGGTCCGCTTCCACGCCAACCCGACCTACTGGGCGGGCAAGCCGGCTGTGGACAAGCTGTTGTTCGCCATCACTCCCGATCCCAACGTGCGAGTGCAACAGCTCAAGGCCGGCGCCTGCCAGATTGCCGTGTACCCGCGTCCCACCGACATCGCGGACCTCCGTCGGCAAGCGGAGCTCAAGGTGCTGGAACTGGATTCGCTGCTGGTCGCCTATGTCGGCCTCAACACCCGCCATCCGCCGCTGGACGACGTGCGCGTGCGCCAGGCCATCAACCTCGCCTTCGACACCCGCGCCTACCTGCGTGCGCAGTTCGGCGAAGGTAATGCCAGCATCGCCGTGGCGCCCTACCCGGCCACCCTGCTGGGCTTCAACGACAAGCTGGATCCCTGGCCCCACGATCCCGAAAGAGCGCGCCAGTTGCTGGCCGAGGCCGGCTACAAGGACGGCTTCAAGCTGGCCATCTGGACGCGGCCCGGCGGCGGCCCGACCAACCCCAACCCCGGCATTGGCGCGCAGATGCTCCAGGCCGACCTGGCCGCCATCGGCATCAAGGCAGAGATTCGTGTCTTTGAATGGGGTGAGCTGATCAAGCGTGCCAAGAATGGTGAACACGATCTGGTGTTCATGGGCTGGGCCGGCGACAACGGCGATCCGGACAACTTCCTCACCCCTAACCTCTCCTGCGCCGCAGCGCAGTCAGGCGAAAACCAGGCCGGTTGGTGCAACGAGAAATTCGACGCGCTGATCCGCGAGGCCCGTGCCATCACCGACCCGGCCCGCCGCGCCGAACTCTATCGGCAGGCACTGGCGATCTTCCACGAACAAGCGCCCTGGATCCCTCTCGCCCACCCCAAGCAGTTCGCCGTTGTGCAGAAGGGGGTGGAGGGCTTCCAGTTGAACCCGATGGGGTCGAACAACTTCGCGAAGGTGAAATTGGCGAAATAGGCTGGCGCGACGCCTGTGGGGGCGAATTCATTCGCTAAGCAGACCGCAGGTCTGCCCTTCCCTCACTGTAGAGCCAGACATCCTTTACATATTGAACCGGGGACATCCTTTACACCGATAGGCGTTGGACCTGGGAGGAGCCAGGTCCAAGCCGGCCTAAGGGATACTGGCCGAAGCGCAGCTCCCACACATCCGTCTCGACTTCGCGTAGCGCGACCCACTCGTCGATCAGGGCCTCGGACAGAAACACCGAGCGCCCTTGCCACTTGATGCAACCGTTGCTGTGCACCCGCCGGAGTTGCAGCCCTGTCGGGTACTCGATCGCCGGTAGACGGGCCGGATAGGGGCGCGGCGAGGGCCCATAGCGCTCGGCCGGGACCGCCATCCCGAGTCCTTCATGCGGCCGTATGGTGTTGAACTCCTGGCGGAACCGTTCAAACGCCATCTGCTGCTGGGCCAGATTGGGAGCGGGGGGCTTCAGGACGGCCGCTTTCAGGCTGCGGTGCATCCGCTCGTGTCGGCCATTCTGATCGGGACGGCCCGGCGCGATGCGCTCCGGGTGAATACCCAGGTGAATCCACCACACCGCCAAGCGCGAGAGACCGCCCACGCCCACCGAGGCGAACGGGCTGCCGTTGTCCGTGCGGATAGCCTCCGGCAGGCCGTATTCGCGGAAGGCCCACTCGAACCAGGGTCGACTCAGCCCGCCGCCGGGACGCGGCAAGCCCCGGCAGCACAGCAGATACCGGCTGGCCTGATCGGTCAGGGTCAAGGGATAGCACCAGCGACCATCCCCGGTCCGAAACTGCCCCTTGAAATCAGCACACCAGACGTGGTTAGGCTGCAGGCCGGCGCGCAAGGGCGTGACGGACGCCGGGGTGCTCCGCGGACGTCGGCGCGACTGCACCAACCCTGCCCGTTTCAACCATTCTCCCGCTGTGCTAGGGGCTGGCCAGGGCAATTCCGGATCCTGCTTGCGCAGACGCACCAGCAGCTTCTTCGGCCCCCAATCCAGATGCCGCAGCTTCTCTTCGATCAACCGCTCAATCAGCGCCGTCGCGGTCTGTTGCGGGCTGCTGAGCGGTCGCCGGGACTGCTCCAGAAGGCCAGCCTCACCGTGTTCCGCATAGCGCTGCAGCCACTTGTCGAGCGTCGGCCGGCTGATGCCATAGCTGCGCGCCAGCTCGCTCTTGCTGTAGTCACCGCTGCTCCAGGCGTGGATCAGCTCGATACGTTGGTCCATGGGCGACACTCTTTTCCAGGGCATGGCAGCTACCTCCTGCCATGCGAATTACCTGTAAAGGATGTGTCCGGTCCAACCTGTAAAGGATCTATCCGGTCTGTACCC
>NZ_SSOH01000090.1:0-13348 GCF_029873155.1 Pseudomonas sp. BN515
CTGATGCCATAGCGTCGGCACAGCTCGCGGACATTGCTCTGCGGCTGTTCGGCCAACCACACAAATTCACGCCGAATCGACATGGTGGTGCACTCCTGCCACGGCATCGCTCGAACTCCTCATTCGACGGATCCCGTAAGCGTAAATGCGTTACCTATGTCTCCCGACACCCGTTACCTATGTCCCCCGGCTGAACACACAGCGCACCCTACCTTTGACTGCCCCTGGTTCCGGCGAACATGGCGCGCCGCTACGAGCCGTTCCTGGTCTTGGGCTTGGGCGCCATCTTGCTCCAGCGCCGCTCGATGGCGCCGCTCGACGCGGCCTTCAGCAGTCGCTTGAAGGTCGGGCATTCCGAATGGCTCGGCGCAGGGCAGGCCGCGGCATGACGCAGGCCGTCGCTCATGGCTTTCAAGCGCTTGACCAGCGCATCGATTTCATCGGCCTTGGCCGCGAGCAATTCACGGTCGATGTCCGGTTCGCCGTTGGGCGAGAACATCGAGCGGATCTCATCCAGCGACAACCCCGCAGCCTGGCCGAGGGAGATCAGCGCCAACTGATCGAGGATGCCGGGCGCGAACCAGCGCCGCGTCCCTTGCTGGCTGAGGGATGTGATCAGCCCTTTCTTCTCGTAATAACGCAACGTCGATGACGGCAGACCCGTGCGTCGGGCGACCTCGGCAATGTCCATCTGTGATCCCTTGACTTGAAGTTGACTTCAACTTCTAGAGTGGGCCCGACACCTCCCATCGTCAACGCACAAGGGGCTCACATGAACGACATCATCACGGTGATCTGCATCGGAATCGGCGCCACCGCCGTCATGGACATCTGGCTGGTCTTCCTCAAGCGAATGGGCGTCCAGACGCTCAATTTCGCCTTCATCGGCCGCTGGATTGGCCACCTGCTGCGTGGCCGCTTCAGTCACGACGCAATCGCCAAGGCGGAACCTGTCCCGGGTGAAACAGCATTGGGCTGGATCACCCATTACGCCATCGGCGTTGCCTTCGCGGCCCTGCTGGTGGGGCTTATCGGCGTCGACTGGACCGCCAGTCCGACGCTGCTGCCCGCACTGCTGGTGGGCATGGGCACGGTCGTCGCGCCGCTGCTGGTGATGCAGCCAGCGATGGGGGCGGGCTTCTTCGCCAGCAAAACGCCTACGCCGCTGAAGAACTGCCTGCGCAGCCTGACCAACCACAGCGTCTTCGGCCTGGGACTGTTCCTGGCCGCTGTCCTGCTGGGCTGGGTCACCCGCTGAATGCGGCTCTTTTCATCACTCCAAATGGGATCACTCACCATGAAAAAGCTCGCCGTCATCTACCACAGCGCCTTTGGCCACACCGAACACATCGCCCGGCAGATCTGCGAAGGCGCCCAGGGCGTCGCCAATACGGAAGTCCACCTGCTCAAGGCGGAAGACATTGCCGGCGATCCCGGCCAATTGGTGGCGTTCGATGGTTTCATCCTGGGCTCGCCGACCTATTTCGGCGGTGTTTCCGGGGTCTTCAAGTCCTTCATGGACGCCACTGGGCCGATCTGGCGTAGCCAGCAGCTGAAGGGACGCCTGGCGGCGGGCTTCACCGTGTCGTCACTGGCGGCAGGAGACAAGCAGTCGACCCTGATGGCGCTGTTCGTGTTCTGCATGCAGCACGGCATGCTCTGGGTGGGCAACCCCATCCTGCCGGAGCAGCATGCCGGCGTGCCCATTGAGGAAGCCGCCAACCGGTTGGGTTCATGGTCCGGACTGATGGCTCAGTCCAGCCATTCGGCTCCCGCCGACCATTTCGTCCCGGGGGATGTGAAGACCGCGCGAATGTTCGGCCGGAATTTCTCCGAGACCCTGCACCGGCTCGCCGGCGCCTGAGACGGAGGTGCCCACATGATTCCCCGCCGTTTCGCCCCGTTGCTGTTCGGCCTGATCCTCTCCGGGCTCATGTCCCTGCTCGTATCCGGCATCTCCACCTGGCGCGCCGCCGACCCGGTGGTGGACTTTCCCAGCCTCTGGCTCGGCGCCTGGCTCATGGCCTGGCTGGTGGCCTTCCCAACAGTACTACTGGTTGCACCGGTGACGCGGCGGCTGGTGGAGGGGCTAGTGGGAAAGGAGTGACACCTACGACTCTCAGCCTGCTAGTCAGACGGTGAGACTTTCACCCGGAATTCACCCAGGCTACGAAATTGGCTCGACCCCGATGGTGGATGAAAAGAGCGTCATCCACCCTACACACCCCGCTGGAGCCGTCCGGTCAGTTCAACCGATAACGCGCCAGCTCATCCTTCGTCAGCACCCGCATGCGCGTCGGCTCGATGCCGTTCATGTCATCCAGCAGGCTCAGGGGGACGTTCATTTCCTTGAGGTAGGCGGTGGGGCTGTAGCCGCTGCCGACAGCGGCGAGGGCGGAGTCGCCGTGGGGGAAGTAGGGGCGGTGCAGGCCCACGTAGCCGCGCACGGTCTTGTTGCGGCCGGCAGCCAGCAGGTAGACGCAACTGCCCTGGCACACGCCTTCGGAGGGCACCATCACGTCGAAGCCGGTTTCCCGCAGCAGGCGGCCCATGCGGATGGCCTCGGTGACGCTGCCGCCGATGTTGTCCAGCAGGGCCAGTTTGCGGTCGAACTTGCCCGGGTTGGCACGCAGGCCTTTCATCAAGACTTCGTAATCGCCGGGGGCGATGTCTTCGGAAATCTGCACGGCGAGAATCCGGCCCGCCTTGGTGTGCTGCACGGGTTGGACTTCCACCTTGGCGAAGGTGGCCGCCGAGCAGAGGGTGGCGAGGCAGAAGACGGCAGCCTGGATTGCGGTACGGCTCATGGAGCAGGCTCTTTCTGGGGGACTGTTGGACGGTCGGAGAAGATACCGAAAAAAGGTGCCAAGTCTCCATATGACCTGAAAAGAGGCTTTCGTCGGATGGCCAAACCCGGAGGGTGAGCGGAAATTGCGGGAATATTTGCGAGCCATTATCATTCGCGCCTTTCGATTCCTGACCCTTCCTTCCTCCCCTCAGATGCCTCAGCGCAATCACGGCTTCTTCGAACACTATGAAGAACTCATCGGCACGTGGACGCGCCGGCTGAGGAACCGCCATCGCGCCGAGGATCTGGCCCACGACGCCTTCGTCCGGGTCCTGGAAACCGACCAGGACAACGTCCAGCAACCGCGCGCCTACCTGCACCAGACCACCCGGAATATTGCCGTCGACCACTTCCGCCGCGAGGAGCGTCGTGCCCAGATCGAGCTGGACATGGCCGAGTCGGGGGAGGAGTCGAAGAATGACCCCGAGTCCTACATGCATGCCGTCCAGTTGGCCGACTCGATCGAGAAGGCCCTGGCGGAACTGCCGGTGAACTGCCGCCAGGTGTTCATCTGGCAGAAGCTGGAAGGGCAGAGCCAGGCGGAGATCGCCGAGCGCCTGGGATTATCCAAGAACATGGTGGAGCGGTATATGATCCGCACCCTCCGTCACCTGCGTGAGCGCCTGGACCTGAGCGCCACATGAGCCGACAGAGCACGACAGGGCACCAAGACCCGAGATATGGACAACGACCGCAGCCTGATTCCCGCCACCTGGATGGCCAACCGATGACGAATGCCGACTGCCGCGCGCGCGACGAAGCCGCCTACTGGTTCAGCCGCAATCGTGACCCCGAGCAGGGCGACGAGGACCGTCGCGCTTTTGAGGTGTGGCTGGCGGCGGATGCGTCGCACCGGACCGAGTACCAATTGCTCGAACGCCTCTGGAGCGCCGCCGACCTGATTCCCGAGCAGCACCTGCGTGAGCTGTGCAACGCCGAGGTCCGGCCTTTGCCGGTGCCGTCGCGCCGTCGCTTCCTGCAGGGTGCGCTGGCGGCTGCGGCCAGCGTGGTGCTGGCGGGTGGTGCGACCTATCTGTTCGATCCCTTCTCACTGCGCGGCGAAAGCTACGTGACCGCGCTCGGCGAACGTCGCCAGGTCACCCTGGCCGATGGCTCGACCCTCGATCTCAATGGCCGTACTCGTGTCACGGTCATCTATTCCGCCAACCGCCGCCTGGTACAGCTGGAGACCGGGGAAGCGCTGTTCAGCGTGACGCCGGACAAGGCCCGCCCCTTTGTGGTGGAAGCCGGCGCCGGTCGCGTGACCGTCACCGGCACCCGCTTCAACGTGCGCCACGGCGGACAGGACGTGCGCGTGGCGGTGGAATCGGGACGGGTGCTGGTTGCAGGCGGGCAGGGCGCGGAGGCCAGCCGACCGCTGGTGGCCGGTGACGGCATACGCATCGCGGCCGATGGCGCTGTCGGTCCGGTGCAGCGCATCGACATCGCCGCCATCACGGCCTGGCGACAGGGCAAGCTGATCTTCAATGACGTGCCCCTGGCCGAGGTGGTCGAAGAAGTGTCCCGCTATCGCGACAAACCCCTGCGCGTTGCCCCGGAAGTGGCGGGCTTGCGCTTTTCCAGCGTGTCCCGTGCCGATGACACCAACGCCCTGTTGGTGGCCTTGCCGCGCATCCTGCCGGTGAAGGTCAGAACCCTTTCTGACGGCTCAAACGAAATTATTCCGTTTTAGATTCAGGTTTTTTCCAGCTCGTTCGTCTTCCTGTCCGACTCTTCACGCCCAGCGCATGGCTGGGGGCATTCTTTCAGGACCGAACGAACGTGAACAACGAAGTACAGCAACAAGCGGCATCCGCAGTTTCCTCCCGCAAGACCCAGCCCTGGCTGCCCCTGAGCCTGGCCGTTGCCCTGGCGGTGGCCAGCCTCGGTGCCGAGGCATCCGAGCGCAAGGACGTGCACATTCCGGCGCAGTCCCTCGCCAGCGCCCTTGGCCAACTGGGCCAGCAGACCTCGCTGCAGCTCTTCTTCAGCCCTGACCTGGTGGCCGGCAAGCAGGCCCCGGCGGTGGACGGCAACCTGCTGCCGGAAGAAGTCCTCGCAACCTTGCTGCAGGGCAGCGGCCTGACCTTCGACCTGGCGGACGGCACCGCCATCCTGCGTCGTGTTTCCAGCGATGAGGGCGCATCCGCCATGGAGCTGCCGGCGTCCAGCATCACCGTGGTCGGCGACTGGCTAGGCACCGCCGAAGACGCCGTGGTGCAGAACCATCCTGGCGCTCGTACCGTGGTGCGCCGTGAAGCCATGATCGAGAAGGGCACGATGAACGTACGTGATGCACTGCGTGGCGTGCCCGGCGTGCAGGTGCAGGAATCCAACGGCACCGGCGGCAGCGACATCGCCCTGAACTTCGGCGTGCGCGGCCTGACGTCGCGCCTCTCGCCCCGTTCCACCGTGCTGATCGACGGCGTACCCGCCGCCTTCGCTCCCTACGGCCAGCCGCAGCTGTCCATGGCACCCATCTCCGTCGGCAACCTCGACAGCATCGACGTCGTACGCGGTGCCGGCTCCGTGCGCTATGGCCCGCAGAACGTCGGCGGTGTGATCAACTTCGTGACCCGCGCCATCCCGGAGAAATTCTCCGGTGATGTCTCCACCACCCTGGAAGACACCGCCCACGGTGGCTGGAAGTACCTGAACAGTGCGTTCCTGGGCGGCACCGCAGATAACGGCATCGGCGCCGCGCTGCTCTATTCGGGCGTCAACGGCGACGGCTACCGCGATGGCAACAACAACAACGACATCGACGACGTGATGCTCAAGACCCACTGGGCGCCCACCGAGCAGGACGACCTGTCGCTGAACTTCCACTACTACGACGCCACCGCCGATATGCCGGGCGGCCTCACCCAGGCGCAGTACGACGACAATCCCTTCCAGTCCGACCGCGACTGGGACAACTTCAGCGGCCGCCGCAAGGACGTTTCGTTGAAATACCTGCGCCAGGTGGACGACGTGACCCAGGTGGAAGTGCTGACCTATTACAGCGACAGCTTCCGGGGCAGCAACATCGCCAGCCGCGACCAGAAGGCCCTCAACTCCTACCCGCGCAGTTACTACACCTATGGCTTCGAGCCGCGCGTTTCGCGCATTTTCTTCGCCGGTGAGAGCACCCATGAAGTGGGTGTCGGCTACCGCTACCTGAAGGAAGCGATGCACGAGCAAAGCAGCGGCCTGGCACTGGTGGGCAACGTACCGACACCCGACAACAAGCCCGCGACGGACGGCCACGTCTTCCAGGACCGTACGGGAGGTACCGAGGCCAATGCGTTCTACATCGACGACAAGATCGACGTGGGTAAATGGACCGTCACCCCGGGCGTTCGCTTCGAGAGCATCAACAGCGACTGGCATGAGCGCCCGGTGATCGGCAGCAACGGCAAGCCGGTGCAGGAGAAGAACCGCAGCAAGGACTACAACGAGCCGCTACCGGCCCTCAGCGTGATGTACCACCTCTCCGATTCCTGGAAGCTGTTCGCCAACTACGAAACCTCGTTCGGCAGCCTGCAGTACTTCCAGCTCGGCCAGGGCGGCGTCGGCGACAGCACGGCCAACGGCCTGGAGCCGGAGAAGGCCAAGACCTACGAGCTGGGCACGCGCTACAACAGCCAGACCTGGGGCGGCGAAGCGACGCTGTTTTACATCGACTTCGACCACGAGCTGCAATTCATCAGCAACGATGTGGGCTGGACCAACCTGGGCGCCACCAAGCACCAGGGCCTGGAACTGTCCGGCTACTACAACCTGGACGAACTGCTCTCCGGCTTGAGCCTGACCGGCACCTACACCTTCACCCGCGCGACCTATGAAGGCGACATTCCGGGCTTCAAGACCCGCGACCTGCCGTTCTACTCGCGCCACGTGGCCAACGTCGGCCTGCGCTACCAGGTAGACCGCTGGACCTACAACTTCGACGGCTACGCCCAGTCCGGCCAGCGCGCGCCGGGTACCGGCATCGACAAGAACGGCAACTTCACCGGTGATTACATCACCGAGCCGACCGCTGACGGCCAGTTCGGCGACATTCCCGGCTACGTGACCTGGCATGTGCGCGGTGCCTATGACTTCGGCGAGCAGCTGTCCAACCTGAAGGTGGGCGTGGGCGTGAAGAACATCTTCGACAAGCAGTACTTCACCCGCTCCAGCGACAACAACGCGGGCATCTACGTCGGCCAGCCGCGCACCTGGTACATCCAGGCCAGCGTGGGTTTCTGATGCGCGGAGCCTGCGGCTCGCTTAGCGATTGAAATCGCCCCCACAGGGTCGTGCCGGGATTGGACGCCGGCACGGACCGCCCCCTCTCCCTCTGGGAGAGGGCTGGGGTGAGGGCGGTCGGGCTGTGCTGGGTGTCCCCTGGCGTACCTGCGGTTCGCTTGGCGATTGAAGTCGCCCCTACAGGGTTGTGCCGGAGCTGAACGCCGGCACGGACAGCCCCCTCTCCCTCTGGGAGAGGGCTGGGGTGAGGGCAGTTGAGCTGTACTGGGAGTCCCCTGGCGAACCTGCGGCTCGCTTAGCGATTGAAATCGCCCCCACAGGGTTGTGCCGGGGCTGAACGCCGGTACGGACTGCCCCCTCTCCCTCCGGGAGAGGGTTGGGGTGAGGGCGGTCGGGCTGTGCTGGGCGTTTCATGGGCGAACCTGCGGTCCGCTTGGCGAATGAATTCGCCCCTACAGAGTTGTGCCGGAGCTGAACGCCGGTACGGACAGCCCCCTCTCCCTCCGGGAGAGGGCTGGGGTGAGGGCAGTTGAGCTGTACTGGGAGTCCCCTGGCGAACCTGCGGTTCGCTTGGCGAATGAATTCGCCCCTACAGAGTTGTGCCGGAGCTGAACGCCGGTACGGACCGCCCCCTCTCCCTCTGGGAGAGGGCTGGGGTGAGGGCAGTTGAGCTGTACTGGGAGTCCCCTGGCGAACCTGCGGTCCGCTTGGCGATTGAAATCGCCCCTACAGGGTTGTGCCGGGGCTGAACGCCGGCACGGACAGCCCCCTCTCCCGCTTGCGGGAGAGGGCTGGGGTGAGGGCGGTCGGGCTGTGCTGGGAGTCCGATGGGCGAACTAGCGGTCCGCTTGGCGATTGAAATCGCCCCTACAGGGTTGTGCCGGGGCTGAAGGTCGGCACGGACTGCCCCCTCTCCCTCTGGGAGAGGGTTGGGGTGAGGGCGGTTGAGCTGTGCTGGGAGTCCCCTGGCGAATCAATTCGCCCCTACAGGGTTGGCTGGGGGGAGGGCAGTTCACTCCCAATCATCGGGCTTCTTGTCCTTGCTCGGCGCCTTGTCGCTGATGCGTTTCACGTCCGCCGCCGGCACTTGCTCCGGTGGTTGACTGGGTCCCGGCGGCCTGGGGGCGGGGGTGCGGACGTTGGGGTCTGAGTTCATGGCGGGCCCTCCGGCTGTGACCTTATCCAAGCCCAGCACAGCAGCGCGCGCGACGCCTTGGCCGTCGGTCGCTTTCGGTCCCGGCCGCCTGGCTGATGGTGTTTGCTAGGCTCAGTCCACTCGGTAATCGAGAGGCACGGCCATGAGCAGCAACGTAGACCTGAACCAGCGCCCCCCGTACGACCCGGTGATCCAGGCCATCGCCGACTATGTGCTCGGCGATCGCACGACTTCCACTGAGGCGCTGGACACCGCGCGCAATTGCCTGATGGACAGTCTCGGCTGCGCAATGCTGGCCCTGCGCTTCCCCGAATGCACCAAGCTGCTCGGCCCGCTGGTGGAAGGCACCCTGGTGCCCCAGGGCTCGCGGGTGCCGGGTACGTCTTACCGGATGGACCCGGTGAAGGCCGCCTGGGACCTGGGCGCGATGATCCGCTGGCTGGACTTCAACGACACCTGGCTGGCGGCCGAATGGGCGCACCCCTCCGATAACCTGGGGGGCATCCTCGCCGTGGCCGACCACCTTTCCCAGCGCCGCCTGGCTCGAGGCGAAGCACCGCTGACCATGCGCCTGGTGCTGGAGGCCATGATCAAGGCCCACGAGATACAGGGCGTGATGGCCCTGGAGAACTCCTTCAACCGCGTCGGCCTGGATCACGTGGTGCTGGTCAAGCTGGCGTCGACCGCCGTGTGCGCCTGGTTGCTGGGGGCGAGCCGCGACCAGTTGCTCTCGGCCATCTCTCACGCCCTGGTGGATGGCCAGGCCCTGCGCACCTATCGCCACGCGCCCAATGCCGGTTCGCGCAAATCCTGGGCAGCGGGCGATGCCACCAGTCGCGGCGTGCGCCTGGCAGAGATCGCCCTGCGCGGCGAGATGGGTGTTCCCGGCGTGCTGAGTGCGCCCCAGTGGGGGTTCTACGACGTGCTGTTCAGCCACACCAACAAGGATCTGGCGACCAAGGCGCCAGAGCAGGTGCATTTCCGTCTGCCCCAGGAGTTCGGCAGCTATGTGATGGAAAACATCCTGTTCAAGGTCAGCTTCCCGGCGGAGTTCCATGGCCAGACGGCCTGCGAGGCGGCGGTGCGCCTGCATCCGCTGGTGCGCAACCGCATTACCGAAATCGATCGCATCGTCATCACCACCCAGGAATCGGCCATCCGCATCATCGCCAAGGAGGGGCTGCTGGCCAACGCCGCTGACCGCGACCACTGCCTCCAGTACATGACGGCAGTGGCCCTGGCCTTCGGCGACCTGCAGGCCGAGCATTACGAGGACGGCTTCCACCAGTCACATCCGATCATCGACCGCCTGCGAGAACGCATGGAGGTGGTGGAGGACCCGCGCTACAGCCGCGAATACCTGGAACCTGACAAACGCTCCATCGCCAATGCCGTGCAGGTGTTCTACAAGGACGGCCGGAGTACCGAGAAAGTGGAAGTGGAATACCCCATCGGCCACCGGAGCCGGCGCGCCGAAGGCATGCCACTGCTGGAAGAGAAGTTCAGGGCCAGCCTGGCGACCCGTTTCGCGCCGCAGCGCTGCGCGCAGATCCTCGCCCTGTGCAAGGACCAGGCGGCCCTGGAGGCAACGCCGGTGGACCGGTTCGTGGAGTTGTTCGTGCTCTGAAGCGGGGCCGGCATGGCCGGCCCCGACGTGATCAGTCGCGGTAGCGGTCCCGCGTGCGGCAGACCTTTTCCTTGTCGAAGACCTCGCGCGAGGCATCGATGCGAATCCGGCAGGGGCCATCGCGGTAGTCGCGGTGCCAGTCGCCCCGGCGCCACGTCTTGCCGCGCCCGTTGGGGCAGCGGACGACTTTGCGGTAGTAGCCGTAATCGGTGATTTCCTTCACCCGGCAAGGGCCGTCGCGATACTGCTCGACCCTGGCATCGTCCCTGTCCCACCTGTGCTCGGCGTGTGCGCCCTGCACGATGCCGGCAAGGGCTGCAACCAGAAGAAACACCCCCACAGACGGGCCTGTTTTCATTTCACTACCTCGATTCCGATACGGCTGGGTTTGGCCGGCGCCACATGCGTTTACGCGGTGGTTGTCCTGGCGACTGATCAGACAGCGCGGCGGACGTTTTTGCTCAGAAGTGCAGTACGTCCGATCGCGGGGCGGTGGGGTGGGGTGGTCCCTATACTCAAGGAACCCCGGCCGAAAGGCCCCGGGGGTGGAAGAAGCCCTATGAACGCTGCAGAAAGTTCTCCCGGAGTCCGGGAAGAACAGCTGCTTGGCTGGCTTGGGGAGGTACCGGTCCGGCTCCTGTTCATAATGCTCGTCTCCCTCGCGTTGACGCTGGGCGGCTGTGCTTCGAAGCCGGCGCCTCCCGTGGCGCCCGTCGTTGTCTCGCAGAGCACCTGGCAGCAGGTGGACCGGGATATCGCCGCCGCCTCCCTGGCCGCCACTGGCCAGGCCAGGACCTACGCCCAGGACTCCATGGAACGCTGGATGGACTTGGTCTACCAGCGCACCGAAAGTGAATTCATTCCCTGGTTCTCCAGCTTCTGGACCCGCAAGTGGTTGAGCATGAAAGTGGGCTGGTACCGCCTGAGTTCCGACGGCAAGCGCGAGGAAACCGTGAATCGTCTGGCCGCTTACCTGCAGGAAGAATATGACGACCAGGTGCTCAAGCCGGTTTCCCGGCAGCTCGATCCGGACGACATCATGGAGCAGACCACCCGGACGTATATCCAGCAGCTGGATGAGCGCCTGCAGCTGATCCCTCAGCGTTTCGGCGTGCCCAGCGACCAGTTCGCCCAGCATTTGCAGAAGATTCCGGCCATCGAGCTACCGCCGCCGGGGCAGAGGGCCTCGCTGTTCCAGGTTCTCAAGGCCGATCCCCTGGAAGAGCTGCCGGCCTACGCCTCGCTCATGGACCGGATACGTAATGCACCGGGCGGCGCTGGCGCCTGGGCCACGGACGACGGGCTGTCCACCATCACTCGCGAGACCAGCGATCAACTGGAAACGGAACTGGCCACCAGCGGTGCCGCCAGTGTCGTCACCAGCTTCATGGGGCGCGTGGCTGGGCCGGTGCTGTCCCTCGGCTTCACCGGTATCAGCGCCATGCTCCACGAGGAGGGGCGGCATGACCGTGAAGCGACCTTGCGCAAGAGCCTCAACCAGGCCTTCGACGAAGAGTGGCTGGAGCTGATGCGCAATCCGGAGACGGGTGTGATGGCCGGTGTGATCCACCTGTCCGGAACGGTCGAGGGCAGCCTGAGGCGGACCGATACCCTGCCGATCCAGTTCGAGCCCCTGCCGCGTGTGGTGCCCTTGCCTGACGATTAGCCGAACAGCGCCGCCGCGCGCTCGC
Source organism: Pseudomonas sp. BN515 (assembly GCF_029873155.1). Classification (NCBI taxonomy): domain Bacteria; kingdom Pseudomonadati; phylum Pseudomonadota; class Gammaproteobacteria; order Pseudomonadales; family Pseudomonadaceae; genus Pseudomonas; species Pseudomonas sp. BN515. Next base: position 11,556 of record NZ_SSOH01000090.1, read on the forward strand.
CAATCGACGCCGGATCGGCGCTGCGGGTGCTGCCCGTCGTGCACCCTTCGAACATCGAACTCCCCGGGGAATTTATCGGCGCGGTGGAGGCTTTCCTGCTGGGCCATTGAGCGGCAAATCGGCCGGCCGGCGCGCCGTTGGGGCGTCCGGCCAGGGGCCTGTCATGAAATGAGAAGTTGCTGTCGTGCGATGTGAAGCACCCAAAAGGGGGGATGCCTAGAGTCCAATCCATGGGTCCGTGACCCGACTACAAGAATCAAGATTGGAGACAGGCATGGCCAAAGCTGTTCGCTTTTATGAAGCCGGGGGACCGGAAGTACTTCGCTATGAAGAGGTCGAGGTTGGTGATCCGGGACCCGGTGAGGTGCGTGTTCGTCACGTCGCCGTAGGTCTCAACTACGCCGATACCTACTTCCGCAATGGTACCTATCCGATCCCGCTGCCCAATGGCATTGGCGTCGAGGCTTCCGGCGTCGTGGTGGCCGTGGGCGAGGGCGTGAACAACGTCGCCCTGGGCGACCGCGTGACCTACACCGGCTTCCTCAACACCCTCGGCGCCTACAGCACCGAGCGCCTGGTGCCCGCTGCGCCGCTGATCAAGCTGCCCGGCACCATCTCCTTCGAGACTGCTGCGGCCATGACCATGCGCGGCCTCACTTCCGCCTACCTGATGCGCCGTATCTATGACTTCAAGGAAGGCGACAGCATCCTCCTGCACGCTGCCGCTGGCGGCGTCGGCCTGATCGTTTCGCAGTGGGCCAAGCTGCTCGGCCTGAACGTGATCGGCACCGTGTCCACCGAAGGCAAGGCCGAAGTCGCCCGTGCCCACGGCTGTGACCACGTCATCAACTACAGCGAAGAAGACATCGCCAAGCGCGTGCGCGAGCTGACCGGCGGTCGCGGCGTCGACGTGGTGTTCGACAGCGTCGGCAAGAACACCTTCATGGCTTCCCTGGACTCGCTCAAGCGTCGTGGCCTGATGGTCTGCGTCGGCACCGCGTCCGGCCCGATCCCGGCTTTCGATCCGGTACTGCTGGCGATGAAGGGCTCGCTGTTCATCACCCGTCCGGCCCTGGCCGACTACATCGCCGATCCGGCGGAGAAGGCGGATCTGGTGGGCGAACTGTTCGACCACGTCGGTAACGGCCGCATTCGCATCGACATCAACCAGCACTACGCGCTGGAAGATGCCGTTCAGGCTCACCGTGACCTGGAATCGCGCAAGACCACTGGTTCGTCCATCTTCGTCATCTGAGGCGCTGGTCATGAATGTAGAGCAACTCACTTGCGCCATCGGCGCCGAAATCAGCGGTGTGAACCTGGGCGATGCCGCCCGGGACGAGGGCTTGTTCGCCGAGATCAAGGCGCTGCTGCTCAAGCACAAGGTGCTGTTCCTGCGTGACCAGAAGATCAGCCGTGCCGAGCACGTGGCCTTCGCCCGCCGCTTTGGCGAGCTGGAAGACCACCCGGTGGCCGGCAGCGACCCGGAGCATCCGGGCCTGGTGCGCATCTACAAGGACCCGGACCAGCCCAACGACCGCTACGAGAACGCCTGGCACACCGACGCCACCTGGCGCGATGCACCGCCCATGGGTTGCGTGCTGCGCTGCGTGGAGTGCCCGCCAGTGGGCGGCGACACCATGTGGGCGAACATGGCGCTGGCCTACGAGAAGCTGCCGCAAGACGTGAAAGAGCGCATCGAGGGCCTGCGTGCCCGCCACAGCATCGAGGCGAGCTTCGGCGCGGCCATGCCCGTCGAGAAGCGCCTGGCGCTCAAGGCCATGTACCCGGAC
>NZ_SSOH01000091.1:0-39276 GCF_029873155.1 Pseudomonas sp. BN515
GACGTACGAATGGACGCCCCCTGGCTCCAATCCTGCCGACCATGCTTGCGTAACCACACCAACACCGTCGACCGGCCCTGGATGCCATAACGGGCCTGAGCTTCCTTGTAACTCATTTCGCCTTTTTCGACCTGATCGACCACCGCCAATTTAAAAGCCTGTGTGTAATCGCGCTGGCTACGTCGTACACCTTCTGCCATGGAGCTCTCCTGAAAATAAGGGCAAAGGTGTAAACCTTATTCAGGACGGGACAGATCCAAACAAAAAGCCCCGCAATCGCGGGGCTTTTTGTTGTCTGGCGTTTGGCTCAGAGGCTGAGGCGCATAGACAGGTCGATGGCCTTGACGTCTTTTGTCAGGGTGCCGATGGAGACGTAGTCGACGCCCGTTTCGGCAATGGTGCGCAGGGTGGTTTCGTTGACGCCGCCGGAGGCTTCGAGTTTGGCGCGGCCGTTGGTGAGGGTGACGGCGGTGCGCATGTCATCGAGGCTGAGTTCGTCGAGCATGATGATATCGGCGCCGGCGTCGAGGGCTTGCTGGAGTTCGTCCAGGCTCTCCACTTCCACTTCCACCGGCTTGCCGGGCGCGATGCGATGGGCGGCTTCGATGGCCTGGGGGATGCCGCCGGAGGCCGCGATGTGGTTTTCCTTGATGAGGAAGGCATCGTAGAGGCCGATGCGATGGTTGTGGCCGCCGCCGCAGGTCACAGCGTACTTCTGGGCCAGGCGCAGGCCGGGCAGGGTCTTGCGGGTGTCGAGGAGTTTTACCTGGGTGCCCTTCACCAGCTCCACGTAGTGGCCGACGCGGGTGGCGACGCCCGACAGGCACTGGAGGAAGTTCAGCGCGCTGCGCTCGCCGCTTAGCAGGGCGCGGGCCGGGCCTTCGAGGTGGAAGAGTGCCTGGTTGGCCTCGGCGCGAACACCGTCCTGCACCTGCCACTCCACTTTCACGCGTGGATCGATCTGCCGGAATACTTCATTTACCCAAGCGGTGCCGCTGATGATTGCCGCCTCACGGGTGATCACGGTGGCGCGGGCCTGGCGATCCTCGGGGATGAGTTGGGCGGTGATGTCGCCGCTGCCGATGTCTTCCTTAAGGGCGGTACGTACGTTGGCCTCGATTTCAGCGGTGAGGTCAGCGAGGAGAAGGTTGGGCATGGTGGGCTCCGCAGGCAGGATGGCGGCGATTATAAAGGCTGCCGACGGCCGGTGCAGCGCCGGGGAACAAGCGGTTCGTGCTTTCTGCTAGATACTGATGTGTGCGTCCGGTGTGCTGTGCGTCGGTCGGTCTAAATCCCTGCATCTGTGACTTGATTCATGTCTGTAGGAAATCTCCGCTTGGTTGTCACAGCATCATCCATATAATGACATCGGAAATTTCTATTTTTGACGCCAGATGCTTGACGTTATGGATGACTCCCCATGTTCGAATTGCGGTCCGATAAACCCTTCGGAAGGGTCCGGCCTGCGGGAGGCTCGTGATGCAGACCGACGCTAAGGTGGTGCCGCTGAACAAGGGAGCCACCCAGCAATCGCCAACCTCACCGGTAGGAAGGCTGCCCGTGGCCTTGATCCAGGTGCGTGACAAAGTGGCATTGCAGCTGAAGCAGGCGCTTCAGGTGCTGTTCGACAATGCGGACGACACCCTCTTCGAGATGGCGGACCGTGCCACCAGCAACGCCGAGCAGAACGCTTTCTTCGAGGCGATGCGCGACCTGCGCCTCAAGCGCAAGAGCATCGAGCGGACCTTCCTGCAGAAGGTCTTCGAGTCATTTTCTTCCCTTAATCAGTATGAAATAGGCGCGGCGCCGAAGCTGGACGCGGTGTCTTTCGACAGCCTGTCCCTGGTGCAGAACGACGAACTAGAGGAAGTCGTGGCCCTGGACGCCATGGTGGCCAAGGTCGTCAATCGCGATGGCATCGCCCTCGGCCACCTCACGGCGCGTTTCAACACCCTCGTCAGCAAGAAGATCGAAGACAAGAGCAACCCGCTCGGCCCGCGCCCGTTGTGCGAGGCGTTCCTCGACGCCTGCCGCAGTCTGGGCGTGGAGATCAAGGTCAAGCTGATCATCCTCAAACTGTTCGAGAAGTACGTCCTTACGGAACTCGACCAGGTTTACGCAGAAGCCAACCAGTTGCTGGTCACTGCCGGTGTGCTCCCGGAATTGCGCTCTGCACCGGCCCGACGCCAGCCGGAGCGTTCCAGCACTGCCGGGAGCCAGGCCCAACCGCACTCCCAACCCCAGGTTGGCACTGCAGCAAGCGCTGGCCAGGTTTCCGAAGAAGGTGTGCAGGAAGTCTTCGGCGTGCTCCAGGGCCTGCTGTCCCAGGTACGTGGCAGCAGTGTGTTGCCGCGCCGGGATTATCCGGCCGATGCGGTACCGGTCAGCAGCCTCGACCTGATGCGTCTACTTTCGCACCTGCAGCAGCACCTGCCGCAGCAGCACAATGATGACTACGACCTGCGTCTGAGCCTCGACCAATTGCTCACTCGTGCCAGCGCTCGCAGTGGCCGGGCGCGGGTGGTGGGGCAGGTGGACGATGACGTCATCAACCTGGTGTCCATGCTTTTCGAATTCATCCTCGACGACCGCACCCTGCCGGATTCGCTCAAGGCCCTGATCGGCCGGATGCAGATTCCGATGCTCAAGGTCGCCTTGCTGGACAAGACCTTTTTCAGCCGCGGCAGTCACCCGGCTCGCCGTCTGCTCAACGAGATTGCCTCCGCCGCCCTGGGCTGGGTGGAACAGGATGACGCCCAGCGCGACAGCCTTTACCACCGCATCGAACAGGTGGTGCAGCGTCTGCTGAACGATTTCGTCGATGACCCGACGATCTTCTCCGACCTGCTCGCCGAGTTCCTCGCCTATACCGGCGATGAGCGCCGTCGCAGCGAATTGCTGGAGCAGCGCACCCGTGATGCCGAAGAGGGACGCGCCAAGGCCGAACTGGCCCGCCGGCAGGTAGAAGAAGCGCTCAACCAGCGCCTGCTCGGCCGTACCTTGCCGGAAGTGGTGGTGCGCCTGCTGCAGGAGGCCTGGAGCAAGGTCATGCTGCTGACCTGCCTCAAGCACGGCGTGGAGTCGGCCGAATGGCAGTCCGCCCAGCAGACCATGGATGACCTGATCTGGAGCGTGGAGTCCCACGAGGCGCCAGAGGCGCGTGCCCGCCTTTTGGAGCTGGTGCCGGGCCTGCTCAAGTCCCTGCGCGAGGGGCTGGCCAGCGCCGCGTTCGATCCGTTCTCCACCAGCGAATTCTTCAGCCAGCTGGAAGCGCTGCACGTTCAGGCCTTCCAGCGGTTCCGCAAACCCGAGCCGGTGGAAGTACTAGCCAACGACGGCCTGGAATCTCCGCCCCTGCTGCTCGACCTGCCGGACGAGGAAGAGGTGGAGGAGGAAGAGATGCCGGCCATGGTCGCAGTGGTCGAGGAGATCGTCCTGGTCTCTCCCGGCGAGACGCCGGTGCAGGAGCCCGAGAACTGCCTCGCGGATGATGAAGAAGCACTCGGCTTCGTCGACAACCTGCGGGTCGGCAGCTGGGTCGAATTCCAGGAAGACGAAGAGCACAAGCTGCGTTGCAAGCTGGCGGCGCTGATCAAGCCCACCGGCAAGTACATCTTCGTCAATCGCACGGGCATGAAGGTGCTGGAAAAGACCCGTATGAGTCTGGCCGTGGAGTTCCGTCGCCAAGCCATCCGGTTGCTGGACGATGCCTTGCTGTTCGACCGCGCGCTGGAGTCGGTGATCGGCAACCTGCGTCGGCTCAAGGGGGCTTGAGCCGACGCAAAGGGCCGACAGTGAATCGTTGGGCTTCGCTTCGCTCTGCGCCAACCTACGGGACTTCCGCACACCCGCTTTTGTAGGTTGCGGTAGAGCGAAGCGAAACCCAACATGACCATGCCTCTACCCTGCGCGTTGGGCTTCGCAGAGCTCAGTCTACGGATGTCAGCTGCTGTTCGCCTCTCGCTAAAATGGCTCCACTGCGCCTAAAGTGGGCAGCAGACCAAGGAGCCGACATGCAGCTGGACCCCGCATCCGGTTGGTGCCAGGGCATCAGTCATTGCCCATCGCCCAACTTCAATTGTCGCCCGCAGGGGGAAGTGTCCCTGCTGGTGATCCACAACATCAGCCTGCCGCCCGCCCAGTTCGGCACGGGCAAGGTGCAGGAGTTCTTCCAGAACCGCCTCGACCCCAGCGAACATCCCTATTTCGAAGGCATCCGCGATCTCAAGGTGTCCGCACATTTCCTGATCGAACGCGATGGCGCCGTCACCCAATTCGTTTCCTGCCAGGAGCGCGCATGGCATGCCGGCGTGTCCCTGTTCGAAGGGCGGGAGAACTGCAATGACTTTTCCGTGGGGATAGAGCTGGAAGGCACCGATGACCTGGCGTTCACGGAACCTCAGTACGCTTCGCTGATCGCATTGGTAGAGCAGCTGCGGCTTGCCTATCCGGCCATCACGCCTGAACGCATCTGCGGCCATAGTGACATCGCTCCCGGGCGCAAGACCGACCCGGGGCCGGCGTTTGATTGGGAGCGTTTGCGGGCTGCGCTCAAACAATAGGAACAAGGAGGGACCCATGTATTTTCTGGTGTTGTTGCTGGTGCTCTGGATCGAGAAATTCTCCGCCTGGCGCCGGCATATCCAGCAGGATGGCTTCTGGCTGAGGGAACTGGCCAAGGCCGAAGCCAATCCACGTATGAACGAGCGCCCCTGGGCGATCCTGGCGCTGCTGGTGCTGTTGCCCCTGGTGCTGCTTGCTCTGGTGCTGCTGGCCCTGGAGCCCATTGCCTATGGCTGGCTCGCACTGCCGGTGCACCTGCTGGTGATCATCTACAGCCTTGGCCGTGGCGACGTACTGGCCGATATCGGTCCGTTCCGCGATGCCTGGCGACGCGGAGATACCCAGGGCGCCTACCATGTCGCCGAGCGCGATCTCGGGCTGGAAGCGGATGAGGGCAGCGACCTGCTGCAACAAGTGCAGGGCTACCAGTTGTGGCAGGCCTATCAGGGCTTTTTCGCCGTGATCTTCTGGTACGCGCTGCTCGGTCCGGTGGCGGCATTGGCCTACCGCTTGCTCGCCCTCGCCTCGGAGAATGCTTCCGCGCCCGCTCTGCGCGAGCAAGCCGAAATGATCCGTCATGCCTTCGATTGGTTGCCGGTGCGAGTATTGGCGGCCAGTTTCTCGCTGGTGGGCAATTTCGTCGGTGTCAGCCGGGTGCTGCTGCATGAGCTGCTGAGCTGGGAGATTTCGGCGCGACGCTACATCGAACTGGCTGGCCGCGCTGCTGCCGAATTGCCGGAGGCCACCACTGGTGACCTGGGTGTCGCAACCCTGGACGCCCTCTGGCAATTGCTGGTTCGTGCCGCCGTGGTCTGGTACGCCGGCTTCGCCGTCTGGGCCCTATTGTTCTGACCTCCACCTTTCGCCCGCCCGTGCCACCGCCGGGCGGGTCCCGCCTCGATTAACCTTTAGTTACAGAAACTCCTGCCGATATCGGGTACACAGATGAGCGCGCCAGAATTTTCTGACTTAGCTCACAGAATCATCTGACTGAGTCTGACGGCCGCCATGCAGCGTGGGGATGCTGCCTGGCCCTGGCTGAGCGCTGTCAGCCGATCAGAGCGCGCCCATAACAATAAATGAGAACAGGAGACGTCTCGTGAAGACCCTGTTGTATCCTGCCATCGCGCTGATGAACCGCCTCAGCTTCGGGATGAAGTTCAGTCTGATCAGTGTTCTGTTCTTCCTGCCGATGTTGATCACCAACTTCTATCTGGTGCGCGACTCCTACCGTCAATTCGTCAGTACCCGCTCCGAACTGCAGAGCCTCGACCTGCTGGGCGCCAGCCTGAACTTGCGCCGCAGCCTGGAGAGCCTTAACGACCTGGTCCTGATCAACTCGATGATCGGCCAGTCCGGCCAGGCCGGGGATCTGGAAAAGCGCATCGTAGCGCTTGAGCAGGAACTGCTCTCGACCCTCCAGGGCCTGGCGCCGGTGGTCTCTGAACCCGAGCAGGTCGAGGCCTTCAATACCAAGCGCGACGAACTGCTCAGCGCCCTGCAGACCGCCAAGGGCGAAACCTCGCTGCAGAGCAAGAGCGCGATGATCGAGAAGCTGCTGGGCAATGCGCAGGTCTTCATCAAGTTCGTTGCCGCCCAAGCGGGCCTCAGCCAGGACGACCAGGCCGACGTGCGCCAGATCACCGAGCTGATCACTACGGCCACGCCGCAGGTGACCATGGCCCTCGGCAAGGGCCGCGCCATCGGCGCCTATTCCCTTGGTCAGGGCTTCCTCAACTCGGCCGCCAGCACCAAGCTGGACGACCTGTTGCTGGACCTGGACAAGCTCAACGCCGAGTACGGCCTGAAGATCGCCGATGCCCTGGATGGCAGCCCGCGGGGCCACCAGGCGCTGGACGGCCTGACCGCCGCCAGTCGCGACACCATCAAGCAGAGTGCGTCCCTGTTCGAAGACCAAGTGATCATGGCCGACACCCTCAGCACGCCGTGGCAGCAGTTCTACGACCAGGTCAGCGCCTCGCTGGAGAAGACCTACCAGCTCAACGACGGCTCCCTGGCCTTCCTCAAGGCCGAGCTGGAAAGCCGCCTCGCCGGCAAGCGCGTACAGACCGTGCTGCTGGTCGTTGCGCTGCTGGTGGTGTTCCTCGCCATCGTCTACCTCTACAGCGGGTTCTACGTCTCCACCCGCACCACGCTGAAGAGCCTGGGCAAGGTGATGGACCAGGTCGCCGGCGGCGACATGACGGTCAATTTCCGCGCCGAAAGCCGTGACGAACTGGGCGAACTGGGCCAGGTGTTCAACGGCACCGTGGCGAAGATCCATGACCTGATTGAACTGGTGGGTCATACCGTGGCGGAAGTGGAACGCCAGGCTGGCCGCGTGGAGCAGGTTTCCGGCGAAAGCAATCAGGCGGTGGCCGGTCAGCGCAGCCAGATCGAACAAGTGGCCACGGCCATGAACCAGATGTCCGCCACCGCGCAGGAAGTCGCGCGCAGCGCCGCTCAGGCGGTGGACAGCGCGCAGAGCGTCAACCAGGAAACCGTCAGTGGCCGCGCACTGGTGGAGTCCCAGTTGGGCAGCATCGAGAAGCTGGCCAGCGAGATCGACCAGTCGGTGAACGTGATCAACCAACTGGCGGCGGACAGCGCTTCCATCAGCCGTGTACTGGAAGTGATCAAGGGCATTGCCGAGCAGACCAACCTGCTGGCCCTGAATGCCGCCATCGAAGCGGCGCGCGCTGGCGAGCAGGGACGCGGTTTTGCTGTGGTGGCGGATGAGGTCCGCACCCTGGCCAAGCGTACTCAGCAGTCCACCGAGGAAATCGAGCAGATGATCGTCCGGCTGCAAGGTGGCGTTGGTGCGGCGGTGAAGGCGATGAACACCAGCCACCAGATGGCCGATGGCACCGTCAGCCAGTCCGGCAAGGTGCAAGCGGCGCTGGAGAACATCCTCGGCGCGGTGGGCATGATCGTCGACCAGAACCAGCAGATCGCTGCCGCTGCAGAACAGCAGACCGCCGTGGCCCACGACATCGACCAGAACATCGTCGAGATCAACCACGCGGGTGAGCGCACCGCACTGGGGGCAAACCAGACCGAGCAGGCGAGCCGCGAGCTGTCCGGCCAGGTGGCTCAGCTCAAGCAGTTGATCGGCGCGTTCCGCGTTTGAGGCTCCGAAATGAAAAGGCCCGCCAATCGGCGGGCTTTTTTGTGGGCGGGGTGTTTCCTCTCACTGTAGGGGCGAATTCATTCGCCAAGCAGCCCGCAGGGCTGCCCCGACGCGCCCCAAAAGGGGCAACTGCGCTGCCCTTGGCGAATGAATTCGCCCCTACAACGGAACATTCACCCCATCAGGCCGCCCCAACCGAACACCTCACAGGCATTGCGCGTGCTGGCCTCGGCCAGTTCCTCGGGCGTGACGCCGCGAATCTCCGCCAGTGCGGCGCAGATGTCCGGCAGGAATTCCGGACTGTTGCGGCCGTAAGGGTGCATGGCGGGCGCCATGTCCGGCGAGTCGGTTTCCAGCACGATGTCTTCCAGTGGCAACTGTGCCACCACCTTGCGCAGGCGATTGGCCTGGGGCCAGGTGGGGGCACCACCGAGGCCGAGGCGGAAGCCCAGCTTGCGGTATTCCTTCGCCTCTTCGACGCTGCCGGCGAAGGCATGGACGATGCCGGGGCGTTTGAGGCGGAAGCGCTTGAGGGTGGCGATCACCGCCGCGTGGCTGCGCCGGACATGGAGCAGGGGCGGCAATTCGAACTCGGCCGCCAGGGTCAACTGAGCTTCGAACAGGTGCTGCTGGGCGTTGCGGTCCAGTTCGGGGACGAAAAAATCCAGGCCGATTTCTCCCACGGCGCAGAGCTTCGGATGGCCTGCATGGCGATCCAGCCACTCGCGAAGCTCGAGCAGATGGTCGTCCCGGTGTTGCGCCAGATAGACCGGATGCAGGCCGAGGGCGGTGCAGAAGCCTTCCTCGGCGTTGGCCATCTCCCAGACCCGCTGCCAGTTGTCGCGGAACACCCCAAGCAGGACCTGACGCCGCACGCCCAGAGCGCGGCAGCGCGCCAACACCTCGGCGCGGTCGGCGTCGAAGTCGGGGAAGTCCAGGTGGTTGTGGGTATCGATCAGCATGAGCGCCAGCATATACCGCCAGAACCCGCCTGGCATGCCCATTCCCGGGGCTTCCTGGGCGAATTTTCTGGTGCATCCGCTCTGTCTCGGGGCATTGCGCGAGGCCGGTAAAGCAAGGCGAAAAAAGTTATTGAACACTCGTTCATGCTTGGCTATGGTGGGGCCAATCGCCGGTTCGCAGATGCAACCACGTGACCCGGATTCCACCATTTGCAATGGGGCCCGAACATGCGTTTCGCTTCGCTTGTGGAGAGAATGGCAGGGCCAGGCACAGCAGCCTGGGATATTCACTACGCGGCCATCGCCGCCCAGCGTGCGGGCGAGGACGTGATAGTCCTCAGCATTGGCGACCCGGATTTCGCCACCCCCGAACCCATCACCAACGCGGCCATCGAAGCCCTTCGGGCCGGCGATACCCATTACTGCGACGTCGCCGGCCGCCCCGAGCTGCGCCAGGCAATTGCCGACCTGCATGGCCGCCTTACCGGTCAGACGGTGTCGGCGGACAGCGCGATCCTCGTGGCGGGTGCACAGAATGGTCTCTATGCGGCCGCCATGTGCCTGCTGGAAGCGGGCGATGAAGTGATCGTCTTCGATCCGGTGTACGTCACCTACGAAGCCACCTTGAAGGCAACCGGCGCCAATCTGGTCCGGGTGCCTTGCCCTGCGGCGGGCGGATTCCGTCCCGACCTGGAGGCTCTGAAGGGCGCCATCAGCGAGCGCACCCGCGCGATTTTCTTCGCCAACCCGAACAACCCGACCGGCGTGGTGCTGAGCACGGACGAGATGCAGGCCATCGCGGACCTGGCCCGACAGCACGACCTGTGGGTGGTGGTGGACGAGGTCTACGAGAGCCTGACCTTCGAGCAGCCGCATCAATACTTCGCCACCCTGGAAGGCATGCGCGAGCGCACCGTGAGCATCGGCAGCCTGTCCAAGTCCCACGCCATGACCGGCTGGCGCACCGGCTGGGTCGTCGCCAGCCCGGTGCTGGTGGCGCACATCGAGAACCTCGCGCTCAACATGCTCTACGGGCTTCCGGGTTTCGTGCAGGAAGCTGCGCTGGCCGCTGTGCTTGCCTACGACCAGGTGACGGCCGAAATGCGCGAGCTTTACCGGCGCCGTCGCGACCTGGTGGTGGGCGCGCTACAGAACTGCGCCCCGCTCAAGGTGCTCAAGCCCGAGGCGGGCATGTTCGTCCTGCTGGATGTGCGGGGCAGTGGGCTGAGCTCCCTGGAGTTCGCCTGGCAGCTGTTCCGCGAAACCGGTGTCGCGGTCCTCGATGCTGCTGCCTTTGGCCCTGCTGCCAGCGGTTTCGTGCGGATTTCCTACAGCCTGGGTGAGGAGCAGTTGGCGGATGCCTGTGCGCGCATCCGCCGCTTCGCCTCCACCCTGAAGTCGTCCCCGGTCATCGAGGTCATCACCACCGCTGCGGCTGGCTCCAGTGCGTCCGGATCGGAGCGGCCGAAGATGGTGGAGGTGGATTCCATCCACAAACGCTTCGGCCAGTTCGAAGTGCTCAAGGGTGTTTCGCTGACCGCTCGGGAGGGCGGCGTCGTCTCCCTGATCGGCGCCAGTGGTTCGGGCAAGAGCACCCTGCTGCGCTGCATCAACATGCTGGAAATTCCCAACCAGGGCACGGTCAAGGTCGACGGCGAGAGCATCCGCCTCACCACCAACCGTATTGGCGAACCCATGGTGGCCGACCAGAAACAACTGACCCGTATTCGCTCGCGGCTTGGCATGGTGTTCCAGAGCTTCAACCTCTGGCCCCACCGCACCGTTCTGGAAAACCTGATCGAAGCGCCGATCCAGGTCCTGCGCGAAACCCGCGCCGAGGCCATCGATCGCGCCGAGGCCCTGCTGGAACGGGTCGGCCTGGCCGCCAAGCGTCACGAATACCCATCATTCCTCTCCGGTGGCCAGCAGCAGCGGGTAGCCATTGCCCGTGCACTCGCCGTGGAGCCCAAGGTGATGCTGTTCGACGAGCCCACCTCGGCGCTCGATCCCGAACTGGTCGGTGAGGTGCTGCGGGTGATCCGCTCCCTGGCCGAAGAGGGACGCACCATGATCCTGGTCACCCACGAAATGGCCTTCGCCCGCGACGTTTCCAGCCATGTCGCCTTCCTTCACCAGGGGCGGATCGAAGAAGAAGGGCCACCCCAGGAGGTCTTCCTGCGGCCGCGCAGCGAGCGCTGCCGGCAGTTCGTCACCGCACACCAGAATCGCTGACTCCGGCCGCCGGTGCGGCCAATTCCACAAGCTCTAACCACAACAACATCAAGCAGGGCGGAAACCATGAAGAAGTCTCAACTGGCACGTTGGATGGCAGGTGCAGTAATGCTCATGGCCGGCGCGGCAGGCGCCCAGGCCGAGACCCTGAAATTCGCGATGGCGGCCGAACCCTACCCGCCGTTTTCCAGCAAACAGCCGGATGGCCAGTGGGCAGGCTTCGAGCCTGATCTGATCCGCGCCCTCTGTGCGCAGATGAAGGCCGAGTGCGAGATCGACGAGGTGGCCTGGGACGGGCTGATTCCCGCCCTGATGGCGAAGAAGGTCGATGTGATCTTCAACTCGATGTCTGTCACCGAGGAGCGCGAAAAACAGATCGCCTTCAGCCGCGCCTACTACGACACCCCGGTCGCAGTGGCCGCACCTGCAGCGCTGGATTTCGCGGTCACCCCGGAAGGACTCAAGGGCAAGGCGATCGGCGTACAGCTCTCCACCGTGAGTTCCAACTACCTGAAGAAGTACTACGAAGGCATCGCTGACGTGCGCTACTACGACACCCAGGATTCGGTGAACGCCGACCTGGTGGCGGGGCGCATCGACCTGATGATGGCCGACGGCATCGCTGTGAGTGCTTTCATCAAATCCCCCGATGCCCAGGCCGCTGGCATCGAGAACAAGGGAATGGTCCCCTACGACCCGCTGTTCGGCCGCGGTGTGGGGGCCGGCCTGCGCAAGGAAGACACCGCCCTCAAGGCCAAGCTCGACGAGGCCATCGGCAAGCTGCTGGCCAGCGAGGACTACAAGACCATCTCCGCCAAGTACTTCGACGTCAGCGTCGCGCCGAAGCAGTGACCTCCGGAGCCATCCCGGCCAGGCCGGGATGGCGCATTTCCGCCTCGATGAGGGCCTGCAATGCAGTCTTACTTTGAACTGGTCGGCTTCGGTGCCCAGGGCTGGGGACCGGCGCTGCTGAAGGGGTTGTGGGTAACCCTGCAGATTTCCGTCGGCGCCTTCCTGGTCGGCATGCTGATCGGCCTGGCCGTCGCCATGGGCAAGCTCAATGGCCCGCGCCCCGTGGCGCAGCTGATGCGCGGCTACACGACCCTGTGCCGGGCGGTGCCCGAGCTGTTGCTGATCCTGTTGCTCTACTACGTCGGTTCGATGGGGCTGAACCAGCTGTTCGCCTGGCTCGGCCACGGCGACGTCAAGCTCAACGGCACCGTGGTGGCGATCGCCGTACTCGGGCTGGTACAGGGTGCCTACGCCTCGGAAATCTTCCGTGGCGCCATTCAGGCCATCCCCCATGGCCAGATCGAAGCAGCACGCGCGTTTGGCCTGAATGGCTTCAGCCTGTTCCGCCGCGTGACCCTGCCGATCATGGCGCCCAACGCACTGGCGGGCATGGCCAACCTCTGGGTCAACCTGATCAAGGACAGCGCCCTGATCAGCGTGGTGGGCACCAACGAATTGCTCTTCACCGCCAAACAGGCGGCCGGTTCCACTCGCTCCTACCTGACCTTCTATCTCACCGCGGCCGCGTTCTACTACCTGCTGACGGTGCTCTCCAACCTGTTTTCCGGCTGGCTCGAGCGGCGTTTCCGTCGCTGGGCTCCGTCGGTGTGAGTGAGGGCAGGCAATGACTCCTACCTGGATCTTCGACTACGGCAAGTTGCTCCTCAACGGCCTTGGCACCACCTTGCTCATCCTCGTCATTTCCGCCGTGCTGGGATTCGCCCTGGCACTGCTGGTCGCCTTGGCGCGGATGTCACGCAACCCGCTGCTGGCGGGGACGAGCCTCGCCTACACCAGCGTGATTCGCGGTACGCCGCTGCTGGTGCAGATCTACATCTTCTACTACGGCCTGGGCAGCCTGTTCGCCCAGTTCCCGCTGATCCGCGGGAGCTTTCTCTGGCCCTACCTGCGCGATGGCTTCTGGTACATCGTCATCGCCCTGGTGCTCTCCGTAGGCGCCTACGTCGGGGAGGTGATTCGCGGGGGCATGAAGTCGGTGCCCAGGGGCGAACTGGAGGCCGCCGCTGCCTTCGGCATGCGCCAGCGCCTGGTGCTGTGTCGCGTCTGGCTGCCCAGGGCGATTCGTCTGCTGCTGCCGACGCTGGCCGGTGAATCGGTGATGCTGCTCAAGTCCACGGCGTTGGCTTCAACCGTGGCGGTGGTGGACCTGCTGGGCGCCGCCAACGTGGTGCGTGCCCAAACCTTCCAGATCTACCAGCCGTTGCTGCTGGTGGCGGGCATCTATATCTGCCTGACCTTCATGATCGAGACGGGCTTTGGTCTGGCGGAGCGGCGAAGCATGTTCCGCCGGGCGAACTGAAGCGGCATGGGAGCGGCATGTTGTAGGAGCGAATTCATTCGCGAATCGCCTCGCAGAGGTGACTGGAATGGCAGGCCTACGGCCTGCTTCGCGAATGAATTCGCTCCCACAGGTTCTTCAGGCATAGGCCCCGCGCCGCAGGCTGTCGACCCAGCGGCGGCTGATCTCCAACCCTTCCTCGGCGCTGAAGTTGGCGGGGTTCAGACACCATTCCAGCCACAGGCCGTCGAGCATGGCCGAAAGGCCGATGGCCGCCAGGCGTGGCTTGGCGATCGAGAAGCCTTCTTCGCGGGCCAGCTCCGACAGCAGCTTTTCCAGCAGCACCAGTGATCCGCCGTAGGTGCGTTCGTGGGCTTCGTTCACCTGCGGGGAATGGCGGATCAGGCTCCAGAACACCACCCAGGGGCTGAGCAGGTCGGGGTCGAGGGTGACCGGCGAGAAGTAGCCGGTGAGGAAGGCCTCAAGGCGTGCAGCGGGCGCCGGCCCTGCCGCGTCGATGCGCGCCACCAGTGCCTGGTTGACCTCACTGGCGAGGGTCTCGTAGGTCTGGGCGACCAGGGCGTCGATACTGCCGAAGTAGTGATTGATCAGCCCCACGGCAACATTGGCTTCCTTGGCGATCCGGCGCACCGAAATGCCGGCATGTCCCTCGGCGACCAGGCAGCGCAGGGCGGCGCGCACCAGATGCTCGCGGCGTTCGTCGGGGTTGGTGCGGGGTTGTCTTTCGCGGGGCGTATCCAAGGGGCGATTTCCTTCGCTCGATGGGCCGGGATAGTACCGCCTGGCTCGATGACAAACCAACCGTCCGGACCGGTCCGGCGACCATGAGGAGACAGGACATGATCGAAGACGTATCGCTCTGCGTGCCAGGGGATTCCGGTGCCATGCTGCGGGTACCGGCCTGGCGCCTGGACAGTGGCAGGCCTGGGCCCAGGGTTCACCTGCAGGCGGGTGTCCACGCCGATGAGATCGCCGGCATGCTGGTGCTGCACACGTTGCTGCCGCGCCTGATCGAGGCCGCCGAGAAGGGCCTGCTGCGCGGCTGCGTGACGGTGGTGCCCCAGTCCAATCCGCTGGGCATCGGCCAGTTCCGCCAGGGGCGTATCCTCGGGCGGCTGCATGAGCCCAGCGGCAGGAATTTCAATCGAGGCTTCCCGGAGTCGCTCGCGCAGGCAAGGCCGTTGGGCAACCTGGCGGCCTGGCAGAAGGCGCTGGCGGTGCTCGCGGCGGACGCCGACATCGTCCTCGACCTGCACACGGACGAGCAGGCGCTGCAGTACGTCTACCTGCATCAGTGCTTCTGGCCCACCGGGCAGGACCTGGCAGCGGCGCTCGGGGCCGAAGTGGCGATCATCTGGGAGGGCGACAGCGATGGCGCCTTCGAGGAAGTGGTGATTGCGCCCTGGCTCGCGGAAGGGCGCTTCGAGGGACGGCTGGTGTCCACCGTCGAGCTGCGCGGCCAAGGGGACGTGAGCGACGCCCTGGCGCAGCAGGATGCCGATGGGATCTACCGCTTTCTCTGTGTCCGCGGGCTGATCGCCGAGCCGGTGCAGTTGCCGTCATGGCAGGGGAGGGCGGTGCCCATCGGGCATATGGAAACGGTCTTCGCGCCCGCAACCGGGGTGCTGGTGTTCGAGCGCGAACTGGGGGACCTGGTCCAGGCGGGAGAGTGTTTCGCGCGCATCATCGCCGTGCCCGGCGATCCTTCCAGCGAGCTTCGGCTGGTGGCGCCTCAGAGCGGGCTGATGGTCACTCGCCATGGTGACCGGTTGATCCAGGCAGGGGCGATCGCCGCCAAGTTCACCGGCTCCGAAGCATCGAGTACCTGGACCTCAGGCGCGCTCGATCCATAACGCTCATATGTAGGAGCCAGCTTGCTGGCGAAGGGGAGGCTCCGATTCGCGAGCAAGCTCGCTCCTACAACCAGATCGCATCCCAGAAAGGGTAATCCCCCAGCTTCTCCACAAGCCCGGCTCGCAAGGGATTGGCAATGACATAGCGGGCTACCGTCCGCACGTCTTCCTCTCTGCGAAGCGCATGGTCGTGAAAACCCTTCTGCCAAAGCTGGCCGCTGCCGCGTGTAAGTGCATTCACGGCAATGGCTGAGCGGGACTTCAGTCGTCTTACCTGCTGTTCCAGAGTTCCGGACTGCAGCTGAACGAGCCAATGCAGATGGTCAGGCATCAATACCCAGGCGAGGGTTTCCAGCGAGTGCCCGTCCCGCATGGCGTAAATCTCCCAGGCGACCAGACAGCCGGCACTCCACTTGGTGAACAGCGGCTTCCGGTTACGGGTAACAGTGGTCAGGAGATATATTCGGCCGGGCTCGGAGACGCGGCCTCTGCGCAGATTCCTTCCTTGATAGCGCATCCATTCAGCTCCCTGTGGGCGAAACAGGGAGGCTTGCTCAGGGCGTCAAGAGGGGCAAGGGAGGGAGTGTAGGAGCCAGCTTGCTGGCGAAGCGGATGGTCCGGTTCGCGAGCAAGCTCGCTCCTACAGCGCGCGGTCAGTGGTGCTCGCGGGTGGCGCGGAATTTCACATCCGGCCAGCGCTCTTCCATCAGGCTGAGGTTCACGCGGGTCGGGGCCAGGTAGGTGAGGTGGCCGCCGCCGTCCACGGCAAGGTTTTCGAAGGCCTTGTCCTGGAACTCCTTGAGCTTCTTCTCGTCCTTGCACTCGATCCAGCGTGCCGACCAGACGTTGATCGCCTCGTAGGCGCACTCGACCTTGTATTCCTCCTTCAGGCGGCTGGCGACCACATCGAACTGCAGCACGCCCACGGCGCCGAGGATGATGTCGTTGTTGCGCTCGGGGAAGAACACCTGGGTGGCGCCTTCCTCGGCCAGTTCCTGCAGGCCCTGGCGCAGCTGCTTGGATTTCAGCGGGTCTTTCAGGCGTACGCGGCGGAAGAGTTCCGGGGCGAAGTGCGGGATGCCGGTGAAGCCCAGGGCCTCGCCTTCGGTGAAGGTGTCGCCGATCTGGATGGTGCCGTGGTTGTGCAGGCCGATGATGTCGCCGGCGAAGGCTTCTTCCAGCTGCTCACGCTCGGAGGAGAAGAAGGTCAGGGCGTCGCCGATCTTCACGTCCTTGCCCAGGCGCACGTGGCGCATCTTCATGCCCTTCTCGTACTTGCCCGAGCAGATGCGCATGAAGGCGATGCGGTCGCGGTGTTTCGGGTCCATGTTCGCCTGGATCTTGAACACGAAGCCGGAGAACTTCTCCTCGGTGGGCTCCACGCTGCGCTCATGGGTAGCGCGCGACAGCGGCTTCGGCGCCCAGTCGACGATGCAGTCGAGCACCTGGTCGACGCCGAAGTTGCCCAGCGCGGTACCGAAGAACACCGGGGTCATCTCGCCCTTGAGGAAGGCTTCCTTGTCGAACTCGTGGCAGGCGCCCTGCACCAGTTCCAGCTCCTCGATGAAGCGTTCGTAGAGGTCGCCCAGGTGGGCACGGGCCTCATCCGAGTCGAGTTTGTCGATCACCTTCATCTCGGTGCGTTCGTGACCGTGGCCGGGGGTGTAGACAATGACCTTGTCCTGGGCCAGGTGGTACACGCCCTTGAAGTCCTTGTAGCAGCCGATCGGCCAGGTGATCGGCGCAGCCTTGATCTTCAGGACGGCTTCGATCTCGTCCAGCAGCTCGATGGGGTCGCGGATGTCGCGGTCCAGCTTGTTGATGAAGCTGACGATGGGCGTGTCACGCAGGCGGCAGACTTCCATCAGGGCGATGGTACGCGGCTCGACGCCCTTACCACCGTCCAGGACCATCAGCGCCGAGTCCACCGCGGTCAGGGTGCGGTAGGTGTCTTCGGAGAAGTCTTCGTGGCCGGGGGTATCGAGCAGGTTGATCATGTGCTCGCGGTAGGGGAACTGCATCACCGAGGTGGTGATGGAGATGCCGCGCTGCTTTTCCATCTCCATCCAGTCGGAGGTGGCGTGACGGTCGGATTTACGCGACTTCACGGTACCGGCCACGGCGATGGCCTTGCCCATCAGCAGCAGCTTCTCGGTGATGGTGGTCTTACCGGCGTCGGGGTGGGAAATGATGGCGAAGGTGCGGCGTTTCGCGACTTCGGCGGCCTGGATGGTCATGGGTGCGTGCCTGGCTGGAAATGTGACGGGCAGCGGACGGCCCGGAAAAGCGCGGGATTATAACGGGAAATGGACGGTCGATCAGCGCCGCCGGGCATGTCGGCCTCCGCAAGCTCGGTGCCACCTAGAGACCAATCTGTGGGAGCGAATTCATTCGCGAATGAATTCGCTCCCACAGGGATGTATCTCCGCCCGGTTCCGGCCCCCTGTCATCACCCTGAAACCCGCGTCTGTGCAGCATTCCATAACGTTTTGTTGAGTATTTGAAACATTCAACTGGTGATGCGACAAAGGGATGCGAGAAAGCGGCAATTTTTGATTGATCTGCGGTTCCTGTGGTCCTAAAGTTCGCGCCCGAACGTCCATGCTGGCAACGATCCATCCGGCTCAAGTACTGACGACGAGAGGTTTGAGGTCATAGATGACTGAAAATCCTCGGCGACATGCCTTGGGAAGTAGGCGAACCAAAGTGGGGAAACTGATCAGACGTTCAGGCCTGTTGTCCAACGCAACTCTGGGCCACCCCTAACAACTTTTGTTTGTTTTGCCATATGGAGTCCCTCGCATGTCGATCAAGGTCGAAGACTATTTCTCGCCCGCAACTTTCCAGCGCATGAAGGCATTCGCCGACAAGCAAGAAACCCCGTTCGTAGTGATCGACAAGCAGACCATCGCTGATTCCTACGACCAGCTGGTGAGCTGCTTCCCCTTCGCCAAGGTCTATTACGCGGTGAAGGCCAACCCCGCCACCGAAATCACCGAGCTGCTGCGCGACAAAGGCTCGAACTTCGACATCGCCTCCATCTATGAGCTGGACAAGGTGATGAAGACCGGCGTTGGCCCGGAGCGCATCAGCTACGGCAACACCATCAAGAAAGCCCGTGATATCCGCTACTTCTACGAGAAGGGCGTGCGTCTGTTCGCCACCGACTCCGAAGCCGACCTGCGTAACATCGCCAAGGCCGCTCCGGGCGCCAAGGTCTATGTGCGCATCCTCACCGAAGGTTCCACCTCGGCTGACTGGCCGCTGTCGCGCAAGTTCGGTTGCAACCCGGACATGGCCCTGGACCTGCTGATCCTCGCCAAGCAACTGGGCCTGGTGCCTTACGGCGTGTCCTTCCACGTTGGCTCGCAGCAGCGCGACATCGACGTATGGGACGCCGCCATTGCCAAGGTCAAGGTGATCTTCGAGCGCCTGAAGGAAGAAGACGGCATCACCCTGCAGATGATCAACATGGGTGGCGGCTTCCCGGCCAACTACATCCAGCGCACCAACAGCCTGGAAACCTACGCCGAGGAAATCATCCGCTTCCTCAAGGAAGACTTCGGCGACGAGCTGCCGGAAATCATCCTGGAGCCGGGTCGTTCCCTGATCGCCAACGCCGGCATCCTGGTCAGCGAAGTAGTGCTGGTGGCGCGTAAGTCGCGCACCGCCGTAGAGCGCTGGATCTACACCGACGTGGGCAAGTTCTCCGGCCTGATCGAAACCATGGACGAAGCCATCAAGTTCCCGATCTGGGTCGAGAAGAAGGGCGAGATGGAAGAAGTCGTGATCGCCGGCCCGACCTGCGACAGCGCCGACATCATGTACGAGAACTACAAGTACGGCCTGCCGCTGAACCTGGCCGCCGAAGACCGCCTCTACTGGCTGTCCACCGGCGCCTACACCACCAGCTACAGCGCGGTGGAATTCAACGGCTTCCCGCCGCTGAAGGCTTTCTACCTGTAAGCCGCCAAGCGTTACCGACAAGGCCCGCCTTCATGGTGGGCCTTGTCGTTTGTGGGGGCGATTCCGTGTCGCAGCGCCTGTCGTTTCGCGTGCCCTGCAGTGGCAGTAAGATGAGTGCGATTTCCATTTGCAATCGCTTGTCGACCGGCTCCCAGCGGGCCTGGAGTGCCTGCCGCCGTGACCGTCCAGATACCCGCCGAAATCGCCGCCGTCGCCGATTACGAAGCCTTCGCCCGCGAGCGCATGACGCCTTCCGCATGGGCCTACCTCAACGGTGGTGCCGCGGATGAGCTGACCCTCGCAGATAACCTCGCCGCCTTCCGGCGCATGCGCCTGCTCAATCGGGTCCTGAAGGATCTGCAGGGCGGCCATACGCGAGTCCGGCTCTGCGGGCTCGATCTCGACTACCCGATCCTCCTCGCCCCGGTGGCCTTCCAGAAGCTGGCCCACCCGGACGGCGAACTGGCCAGCGTCCTGGGCGCTTCGGCGATGGGCGCGGCCATGGTGGTCAGCACCCAGGCCAGCATCAGTCTCGAAGACATCGCCCAGGCGGCGCATGCGCCACTCTGGTTCCAGCTCTACATCCAGCCGGACCGCGACTTCACCCGCGAGCTGGTGCGACGTGCCGAAGCCGCCGGTTATCGCGCCCTGGTGGTGACGGTGGATGCGCCCGTCAACGGCATGCGCAATCGCGAGCAACGTGCCGCCTTCGCCCTGCCCGAGGGCGTTGAGGCGGTCAACCTGAGGGGCATGCGCAGCCTGCCGCCCAGCGTCGCCCAGCCGGGCGCCAGCCCGCTCTTCGGCAGCCCGCTACTGGACCGCGCGCCAACCTGGAAGGACCTGGAGTGGCTGCAATCGCTCACGCGCCTGCCGGTGCTGGTCAAGGGGGTGATGAACCCCGTGGACGCGGCGCGGGCGGTGGATCAGGGCGTGGCAGGCCTGGTGGTTTCCAATCACGGCGGGCGTACGTTGGACGGCATGCCCGCGACCCTGGATGTGCTTCCCGCCATCGCCAGCGTGGTGCAGGGCAGGGTGCCGATCCTGCTGGATGGCGGCATTCGCCGGGGCACCGATGTGCTCAAGGCCATCGCCCTGGGGGCGAGTGCGGTGATGATCGGGCGGCCGTACGTTCACGGGCTGGCTACCGCTGGTGCTTCCGGTGTCGCCCATGTGCTTCACCTGCTGCGCACCGAGTTGGAGGTGGCCATGGCGCTTACCGGCTGCGCCAGAGTGACCGATATCGACGCTTCGCTTATATGGCGCTGAGCGTTCGCACATTTGATTGCGGTGGGCGACAAGCCTGGGAAATCAATGAGATCGAGGCTATCGGCTTGGTCGATTTTTATCCTCGCGTCCAATCCTGCTAGTCGCCAGGCCGAAAATGTGACTTGTCGGTCACTGTTTTTGTGGTGAAAGCCGCGTGCGCGGGATATTTCTCTTTTTACTGATTTATTGCAGCGGATGGCGTCATGATCGAGGTGCTAGGCCGGGAGATAGCTGATCTCATGAATCCGTGCAGGTTCTTGAGAAATGTAAATTTTATGTAAAGTATTTGCATTAATATTTACTGATAAACATTCGCAAATAGAATCGCGCCTCAAATTCACCGGGGAGTGATTCTTATGAGCAAGAAAAACAATCTGCCGCAACGTGCTCTTCTGGCGACTGCCATTGGTCTCGCCACCATCTCGACCGCCGGCCTGGCCATGGCCGCCGAGCAGAGCAAGGCTCTTGAACTCGGCAACGTGAATGTCGACGGCAAGGCCGCCAAGAAAACTTACAAGGTCGAGCAATCCTCCTCGGTGAAATACACCGCTCCGCTGCTGGACACCCCGCAGACCATCACCGTGGTGCCCAAGGAAGTGATTCAGGAGCAGCAGGCCCTGAGCCTGCGCCAGGTGCTGTCCAACGTGTCCGGTATCACCTTCAACGCCGGTGAAGGCGGCGGTGGTTCCGGCGACAGCATTAACATTCGTGGCTTCTCTGCGAACAACAACATCCAGATCGACGGCCTGCGCGACAGCGCCCAGACCAGCCGTACCGATACGTTCAACATCGAGCAGGTCGAGGTCATCAAGGGCCCGAACTCGGTGTTCGGCGGCGCCGGCACCACCGGTGGCAGCATCAACATCATCAGCAAGCAGCCCATGGACCGCGCCTTCACCACCCTCGGTGGCGGCCTCGGCACCGACAACTACCATCGCCTGACCCTGGATTCCAACCAGCCGCTGGAAGGCGTAGGCACCAATAGCGCATTCCGTGTGAACGTGATGGCCCACGAGAACGACGTGCCCGGCCGTGACGAGATCGATCGCGAACGCTGGGGTGTCGCTCCCTCTCTGCGCCTGGGCTTCAACGACTCCACTCGCCTGACCCTGAGCGCCTTCCATCAGACCGACGACAACCTGCCGGACTACGGCGTGCCGGCCCGTGATGGCAAGAAGCTCGGCGGTGTCAGCCGCGAGGACTACTTCGGCTGGGAAAACCTGGACAAGGATGAGATCGAGCAGAACGCCTTTACTGCGAACCTTGAGCACGATTTCAACGACAACCTGCGCCTGCAGAACCTGACCCGTTACAGCCGCATCGACCGCAATACCATCGTCTCGGCGTCTCATGTGAACATCGAGGGCGTTCCGCCGGGCCGCTACCGCCCCGCAGGCCCGCAGGCTTCCGGCCGCGACACCACCACCGAGATGTGGATCAACCAGACCAACCTGCGCGCCAGCTTCGACACTTTCGGGCTGGGTCATGAGCTGGTTACCGGCATGGAAATCTCCCGTGAGGACTTCGACCTCAAGAGCTACAACCACGGTCTGGGCAACGCGTTGTACCCGTCCAATGGCTTCGACCTGTCGAACCCGCCCGGACACTGGGACGGCCCGGTAAACAAGGCCACCACCGGATTCACCGAGAACCAGCTGGACGACAAGGCGCTGTATGTCTTCGACACCATTGCCCTGAACGAGCAGTGGGACTTCAACGCCGGCCTGCGTTACGACTGGTTCAAGGGTCACAGCGATACCTTCGGTGCTACCCACCAGCAGACCGGCGACTTCACCTCCAAGGACGAGAAGCTCAGCAGCCGCGCTGGCCTGGTCTACAAGCCGGTAGAGAACGGCAGCATCTATGTGGCCTGGGGCAACTCCTTCAACCCCACTGCCGAGGGTATCGCCTCCAACGGTGGTGGCCTGACCGCAGCGACCGAGAACCTGGACCCGGAAAAGAACGAGACCTGGGAGCTGGGCACCAAGTGGGAGCTGCTGGATGGCCGCTTGGCAGTGGACGGTGCGCTGTTCCGGGTGGAAAAGACCAATGCACGTGAAACCATGGCCGATGGTTCGACCCAGCTGGCCGGCAAGCAGCGTGTCGAGGGCGTGGAGTTGGGTCTGACCGGCCACATCACCGAGCAGTGGGACGTGTTCGCCAACTACACCTTCCAGTCCAGCGAGACCCTTGATGCTGCCGATACCGCCGCGGGTATCGCTCGCGAAGGCCAGGCGCTGGGGAACACCCCGCCGCGTTCCTTCAACCTGTGGACCACTTACGAGCTGCCGGAAGGCTGGACCCTGGGCTACGGCGCGCGTTACGTGAGCGAACGTAACGTGAGCTCCAGCACCACCGCCAAGCTGGACGCCTACTGGCTGCACAACGCAATGGTCGGCTACAAGGTCAGCAAGAACCTGGACCTGCAGCTGAACGTGAACAACCTGTTCGACAAGGACTACGTGGAGCGTGTGCGTCAGCAGAACGGTACCGACGCGCGTTCCTCCGCCATCGAATACGGTGATGCCCGTTCGGCGATCCTGACCGCCAGCTACTCGTTCTGACGGACGAGCCGAGGGCCCTGCACAAGGGCCCTCGGAGATGGCTGTAAATAAAAGGTAAAAGATCTGAATCCCGACTTTATGCATCCCGTTCTCAAATAGAATCGCCTTCCGGCCAGGCATGGGGCCTGCCGCGAACGAGCGATTCGACGCGTCGCCAGACGCGTATCCGAGGGATATCACGTGTTGAAGAAGACCTTGTTCCAGCTGCACTGGCTGTTCGGTATCAGTGCGGGGCTGGTACTGGCCTTGATGGGCATCACCGGCGCCGCCTACAGCTTCCAGGAAGAAATCCTGCGTTTGCTCAACCCCGAGACCCTGTCGGTCGAAGTGCGTGACAGCGGCGTGCTGCCGCCCGCCGAACTGGTGAGCAAGATCGAGGCAGCCGAGGGCAAGAAGGTGTCCGGCCTCTGGGTCGAAACCAACAACGACCATGCCGCCCGCGTTTTCTTCATGCCGCCGCCGGGCGAGCGTCGTGGCCCCATGCGCTACTTCGACCCCTACACCGGCGAATTGCTGGGCGATCCGGTGGGCCAGAAGTTCTTCGGCCTGATGCTGCAACTGCACCGCTTCCTGGCCATGGGCGAGTTCGGCAAGCAGATCACCGCCGCCTGTACCCTGATCCTGATCTTCTTCTGCCTCTCCGGCCTGTATCTTCGCTGGCCGCGCAAGGCTGGCAGCTGGCGTGCCTGGCTGACCCTCGACTGGTCACGCAAGGGGCGCAGCTTCAACTGGGACCTGCATGCCGTCGCCGGCACCTGGTGCCTGGTGTTCTATCTCCTGGCCGCGCTGACCGGCCTGTTCTGGTCCTACGAGTGGTACCGCGAAGGCCTCAACCGCCTGCTCTCGGACGCTCCCGCCGGCCAGCAGGGCAAGCAGGGCGAGCGCCGTGGTGAAGGTCGTGGCCGCCCGGGCATGCAGGCCCCGTCCGGTCCGCCGCTGGTGGTGGACTACGACGCCGTATGGAAGAGCATCCGCGAAACCGCCGGCCCGACCATGAGTGCCTACAACCTGCGCCTGCCACCGGTGGGCGGCCAGTCGGCCCAGGTGTTCTACCTGCTGGAAGACGCCTCACATCCGCGCGCGTTGAACCAGATCGTCATCGATCCGGCCACGGGCAAGGTAAAACGCAGCGACCGCTACACCGACAAGAGCTTCAAGGCGCAGTTGCTGACCAGCATCTATGCGCTGCATGTGGGCGAGTATTTCGGCCTGCCGGGTCGCATCCTGGTGATGCTGGCGAGCCTGACCATGCCGCTGTTCTTCATTACCGGCTGGCTGCTCTATCTGGACCGTCGGCGCAAGAAGCGCGCGGCCCGGGCTGCCCGTGGCGGCCTGGCCGAGAGCGCTGGCGAGGGTTCCTGGCTGATCGGTTTCGCCAGCCAGAGCGGCCTCGCCGAACAACTGGCCTGGCAAAGCGCCGGCCAGCTCCAGGCGGCCGGCCTGCCGGTGCGCGTCGAACCCCTGGCGTCGCTGGACGGCGGCGCCCTGGCCAAGGCCAGCAACGCACTCTTCGTGGTCAGCACCTTCGGTGACGGCGAGGCACCGGACAACGCCCGTGGCTTCGAACGCAAGGTGCTGGGGCAAGCCTCCCAGCTCGCCGGCCTGCGCTTTGCCGTGCTGGCCCTGGGGGACCGTCAGTACGAACATTTCTGCGGTTTCGGTCGCCGTCTGCAGAGCTGGTTGAAGGGGCAGGGCGCGAGCCAACTGTTCGATCCGGTGGAAGTGGACAACGGCGACAGCGGCGCCCTGCAGCAGTGGCAGCAGCGGCTGGCTCAGGTCTCCGGCGGCGCCATGCTGACCCCTTGGAGCGGCCCGAACTTCGAAAGCTGGACGCTGGAGGGCCGCGAGCAGCTCAACCCAGGCAGCCAGGGTGAATCCACCTGGCTCCTGCGACTGCGCGCTCCAGCGGGCAGTCAAGTGGACTGGCAGGCCGGCGACCTGGTGGAAATCCTTCCGAGTCAGGCCGAATCGGTCATCGACGCCTGGTTGGCAAGGCACCACCTCGACGGCAATGTCCAGGTCGAACTGGACGGCCTGCGCCAGTCGCTGCGCCAGGCACTGGCAGGGCGCCTGCTGCCGAGTTCGTTCGAGCATCTGGTTGGTCTGCAACCGCAGGCGCTGGTGCAGGCGCTGATCGGCCTGTCCGTTCGCCAGTACTCCATCGCCTCGCTGGCCAGCGACGGTGCGCTGGAGCTGATCGTGCGCCAGGAACAGCACGCTGATGGCAGCCTGGGTATCGCCTCCGGCTGGCTGACCCATTACCTGCCGGTCGGTGCCGTCGTGCCGCTGCGCCTGCGTCGCAACAGCCGCTTCCATCTGATCGAAGAAGACCGTCCGCTGATCTTCATCGGCAACGGCACCGGGCTCGCCGGTTTGCGCAGCCTGCTCAAGGCCGCCATCGCCGCTGGCCGCAACCGCAACTGGTTGCTGTTCGGCGAGCGCAACCAGGCCCATGACTTCTACTGCCGCGATGAGCTGCAGGGCTGGCTGGCCAGGGGCGAACTGCAACGCCTGGACCTTGCCTTCTCCCGCGACCAGACCGAGAAGATCTACGTGCAGGACCGCCTGCGCGAGGCCGCCGATGAGCTGCGTGCCTGGCTGGCCGAGGGCGCGGTGATCTACGTCTGTGGCAGCCTGCAGGGCATGGCTGAAGGCGTCGACCGCACCCTGCGGGACATCCTGGGCGACGAAACGCTGCAGCAACTGAATGACGATGGTCGCTACCGCCGCGATGTGTATTGAAGTCGCTAGCGCCGAACCGAGTGATCCCTGCTCCTAGGGAATGTTCGCCCCGCCTAGTGCGGGGCGTTTTTTTGCATCGTCTGGGCAGACCTTCGGCCTGCTTGGCGAATGAATTCGCCCCTACAGGAACACCACGAGGGGCACGGACAGCTCCCTCTCCCGCTTGCGGGAGAGGGCGGGGGTGAGGGCAACGTCAGGCCTGCTCGGTGCCAACTCTTTTCGCGAATAAATTCGCTCCTACAAGAGCGCCGCCATTTAGCCATCTCGGTGGCTGAATTCGCCCCCACAGGAAAAGAATCGCGGCCAGGCATTGCACCGTCCACTCCCTCTCCCTTCAGGGAGCGGGTTGGGGAGAGGGTGCCTTTCACGGCGAATGAATTGTTCCCAGCCAGAGCGCCGGCTTTTAGCCATAATCCGCTTCATGAACAGACGAATCCTGCTGAACTGCGACATGGGGGAAAGCTTCGGCGCCTGGCGCATGGGCGACGACGAACACGCCATGCCGCTGGTGGACCAGGCGAACCTCGCCTGCGGTTTCCACGCCGCCGATCCCCTGACCATGCAACGCACTGTCGAACTGGCGCTGCGCCACGATGTGCGCATCGGCGCCCATCCGGCGTACCCGGACCTCGCCGGATTCGGCAGGCGTCACATGACCTGCTCGCCGGAAGAAGTACGCGCCCAGGTGCTCTACCAGATCGGTGCGCTGGAAGCCTTCTGCCGCGTCGTCGGCACCCAGGTTGCCTATGTCAAACCCCACGGTGCCCTGTACAACGACCTGGTGCGCGACGATGCCCTGCTCGCCGCGGTGCTCGATGCTTGCGGCAGTTACCGCAAGGGGCTGCCGTTGATGGTCCTGGCCCTGGCAGACAACAGCCGTGAACTGCAACTGGCCGATGCCGCCGACGTGCCGCTGATGTTCGAGGCCTTCGCCGATCGCGCCTACCTTTCCGACGGCCAGCTTGCCCCCCGGCGCCTGGCGGGTGCCGTGCACCACGACCCCGAACGCATCCTCGACCAGGCCCTGGCCATCGCCGCCGGCGAGCCCTTCCCGGACATCGATGGCAAGCCGCTGCGGCTTACCGCCGACAGCCTCTGCGTGCATGGTGACAACCCCGAGTCCCTGGCCGTGCTGCGCCGTCTGCGAGGCAAGCTGGACGCCTTATGATCCGCCTCGAACCCGCTGGCGCTGAAGCCCTGCTGCTGGTACTGGCCGACGAGCCGGATGCCCGCTTGCCGGAACGCATCGCCGTGCTGGCCGAGACCCTGCGCCGACATTCGGGCCACCTGCTGCTCGATCTGGTGCCCGGCTGGACCACCTTGCTGCTGCACTACGACATCACCCGCACCGACCATCAGGCCCTGACGCTGCACATCGAGCCGTTGCTGGAAGCCTGGCTGGCGGAAGGGGCTGTGGTCGACCCTGGCCGTTTGCATGAAATTCCCATCTGGTACTGCGGCGAGGATCTGGCCTGGGTGGCCGAGTCCTGCGGCCTGTCGGTCGACGATCTGGTGGACATCCACAGCCGCGCCGAGTACCGGGTCGGCGCCATCGGCTTCTCCCCCGGTTTCGCCTACCTCGGCGGGCTCGACTCGCGCCTGGCCCTGCCGCGACGCAGCAGCCCGCGCATTCGTGTGCCAGCAGGCAGCCTGGCCATCGCCGAGCGGCAGACGGCCATTTATCCACAGGCGTCTCCAGGCGGCTGGCATCTGCTCGGACTGTGCCCCTGGCGACTGTTCGACGCCCACCGTGAGCCGCCGTGTCCGCTGGAGCTAGGCGACCGCGTACGCTTCTTCGCCATCGACGAAACCCGCTACCGCAACGAGGGTGGCGAGACATGAGCGGCCTGCGGGTGATCAAGCCCGGCCCGCTGAGCCTTCTGCAGGACGCCGGTCGTCACGGGTGGCAGCACCTGGGTGTATCGCCGGCCGGCCCCATGGACCCGCAGGCGGCAGCTTGGGCCAATCGGTTGCTGGGTAATCCCCGCGGCTGCGCGGTGCTGGAAATCGCCCTGGGCGGCGTGGAGCTGGAAGCCGAGGATGCGCTCTGGGTGGCCTTCACCGGCGCCGACATGCCGCTGAACGTGGACGGCGAATTGCGCCTCAACTGGTCGCGTTTTCGTCTTGAGGCCGGGCAGCGCTTGCAGATTGGTTTCGCCCGCAGCGGGCAGCGCGGCTATCTGGCGCTGGTAGGCGGGATACGCGCCGAACCCGTGCTGGGCAGTGTCGCTTGCCAGTTGCGCGAAGGCCTGGGTGGGCTGGACGGCGAGGGGACGCGCTTGACCGAGGACGACCTGCTCGCCGGCGGCGATGGCGATTTCCCCTGGGGCGCCAGCGTGCCCTGGCCCTGGCAGCCGGACTACAAGGTGGCGCAATCGTTGCGGGTGATGCTCGGCGGCGACGCGGCCAGCTTCGACGAAGCGCAGGCGCGGGCATTCTTCGAGCGGCCCTGGCAGATCAGCCCGCAGTCCGACCGCATGGGTGTGCGGCTGGAGGGCGATCCCCTGGTCGCACCACAGCGCCAGTGGTCACAGGGCGTGGTCAGCGGCGCCATCCAGGTGCCGCCGGATGGCCAGCCGATCATCCTCATGGCCGACCGCCAGACCATGGGCGGCTACCCCATTCTCGGCTGGGTTCATCCCCTGGACCTCGGGCGCCTGGCGCAATGCCCGGCGAACCAGATCTTGCGCTTCATCGTCATGAGCCTGGAGGACGCGCAGGCCGAGCTGCGGGCGTTCTATCGCTTCTTCGGGCGTTAGCTGTTGCCAGAAATCGACAGTCGGTCCAGGTGCCTTGTAGGAGCTAGCTTGCTAGCGAAAGGGCGCCATTCGCTGGCAAGCCAGCTCCTACGAGCAATGCAGCTACTTACAACACTTAATTCAGACACAGCGAAGCAGCCCGTCCGTGCAGCGGATCATTTCGGCAGGTGATTCAACGGTAGTGGCGAAGGTGCCTTCACCGTCTGGATCGCGAAGTTGCTGCGGATGTCACTCACGCCGGGGAGCTTGAGCAGCGTGCCGGTAAGGAAGTGCTCGTAGGCGCGCAGGTCCGGCACCACCACTTGCAGCAGGAAGTCCGCTTCGCCTGATACCAGGTGCACCGAGATCACTTCCGGCAGGCTGATCACCGCTTCGCGGAACGCGTCGGCCTGTTCCTGGCGATGGCGCTCTACCTTGATCCCCACGAATACCGTCAGGCCCAACCCGACTTCGTCACGGTCGAGGCTTGCGTGGTAGCCACGAATCACCCCGGCCTCCTCCAGCAGCCGTACCCGGCGCAGGCAGGGGGAGGCGGAGAGGCCGATCTCGTCGGCCAGTTGCACATTGGACAAGCGGCCATCGCGCTGCAGGGCCGCGAGGATTCGATGGTCCAGGGCGTCGAGTTTAAGTTTTGGCATATGTGCTCTGTTGTGCTTCGTCAGGTTGGCAGGAAATGCCAGAAATCATGGCGGAGTAGGCCGAATACGCAAGCACCTGCCCTGGCCTTCGGCCCTAGAATTTTCTCTCCACAGGCTGTTCTGGAGCGAACGACATGACCGGTTTCCTGATCGCCCTGGCGGTGGTCTACCTGCTGCCCGGGCCCGACATGATCCTCTTGCTGCAAACCGGTGCGCGCCAGGGTCGCGCCATGGCCCTGGCAACCGCACTGGGGCTGGCGCTGGCGCGTGGCTGCCACGTGGCGCTGGCCGGTCTCGGCTTGGCGGTGTTGTTCAAGACCGCGCCCTGGACCTTCGATGTCGTTCGCCTGGCCGGAGCCGGCTACCTGCTCTGGCTGGGCCTGAAGCTGCTCCAGGCGGAGGCGTCGGCATTGGTGGTGGACGCTGAGCGCCAGCCTTCGCGGGCCTACTGGCAAGCCTTGCGCCGTGGGCTGCTGACCAACCTGCTGAACCCCAAGGCGCTGGTGTTCTGCTCGGTGCTGCTGCCGCAATTCGTCAGCCCGGACGCCGGGCCCATGGGGCTGCAGTTCGCCCTGCTGGGGGCCGTCCTGGTGGCGGTGGGGCTGGCCTTCGACTCGGCCTATGCGCTGATGGGCGCCGGCTTGGGCCGTTGGCTGGGACGCCGGCCGCTGGTGCAGCGGGTGCAGCAGTGGCTGTTCGGCGGAGTGCTGGTGGGGTTCGGGGTGAGGCTGGCGTTGCTGAAAGATCTGTAGGGGCGAATTCATTCGCCAAGGGATGCGCAGCATCCCCGGCAGTTATCACGGGCAGGCCGTTGGCCTGCTTGGCGAATGAATTCGCCCCTACAAGGGTTTCCCGGTTCCGCTCTCAAACGTTGATGGTTTCCACGTTGTGGCAGGCCACCTGGCGGGCGTCGAGCAGGCGCAGCTCCGGTACTTCCACCTTGCAACGCTCGGTGGCGTAGGGGCAGCGCTTGTGGAAGGCGCAGCCGGATGGCGGGTTGAGCGGGTTGGGCAGTTCGCCGGTGATCTTGATCTTCGGCTTGCTCGGGTCTGGGTGGATGGCCGGCGTGGCCGAGAGCAGGGCCTTGGTGTAAGGGTGCAGCGGACGCTCGTAGATCAGTTCGCTGGGGCCCATTTCCGCCGGGCGGCCGAGGTACATCACCAACACGTCGTTGGCGACGTGGCGTACCACGGCCAGGTTGTGGGAGATGAACACGTAGCCGGTGTTGTAGCGCTCCTGCAGGTCCATGAAGAGGTTGAGCACCTGGGCCTGGATCGACACGTCCAGGGCCGATGTGGGCTCGTCCGCCACCAGTACCTTTGGGTTGAGCATCATGGCGCGGGCCAGGGCGATGCGCTGGCGCTGGCCGCCGGAGAACATGTGCGGATAGCGCTGGAAATGCTCGGGGCGCAGGCCCACCTGTTGCATCATCGCCTGCACCTGCTCGCGGCGTTCGACGCGGGACAGGCCGGTGTTGATGACCAGTGGTTCGGCCAACTGGTCGCCGATCTTCTGCCTCGGGTTGAGCGAGGCGTAGGGGTTCTGGAACACCATCTGCACATCACGGCGCAGTTGCTTGCGTTCGTCCCTGCTGGCACCCGCGACTTCCCGGCCAGCGATCTGCAGGGAGCCGGAGGAGGGTTCCTCAATCAGAGTCAAGGCGCGGGCCAGGGTGGATTTACCGCAGCCGGACTCACCGACCACGGCCAGCGTGCGACCGGCCTCGAGTTCGAAGGACACCCCGTTGAGGGCGCGCACCAAGGCATGGGGCTTGAACAGGCCACGGGAGACCTCGTAGTGGCGGTGCAGGTCTCGGGCGGTCAATACGGCACTCATCGCGCCACCTCGATCAGGTTAAGGGGGTAGAAGCAGCGCACGGCGCCATGGGCGTGCGGGTCCAGCGTCGGGCGCTGGGCCACGCAATTGGACTGGCCGTAAGGGCAGCGTGGCGACAGCAGGCAGCCATGGGGACGGTCGTAGCGGCCGGGGACGATGCCGGGCAGCGTCGACAGGCGGTGGGCGCCAAGGCTGTGCTCGGGAATCGCCTTGAGCAGGGCTTCGGTATAGGGATGGGTGGGCTCGTCGAACAGGCGCGGCACTTCGCCGATTTCCACAGCCTGGCCGGCGTACATCACGCACACGCGGTCGGCGGTTTCGGCAACCACGGCCAAGTCATGGGTGATCAGCACCAGGGCCATGCCCTGGTCGCGCTGCAGGTCCAGCAGCAGGTCCATGATCTGCGCCTGGATGGTTACGTCCAGGGCGGTGGTGGGTTCGTCTGCGATCAGCAGCTTGGGTTCGGCGGCGATGGCCATGGCGATGGCCACGCGCTGGCTCATGCCCCCGGACAACTGGTGCGGATAGGCATCGAGACGGCTGGCGGCACCGGGGATTTCCACCCGTTCCAGCAGCTCCAGGGCGCGCTGGCGGGCGGCCTTGCCCTTCAGGCCCAGGTGCTGGCGCAGCACTTCCTCAATCTGGAAGCCCACGGTGTAGCTGGGGTTGAGGGCGGTCATCGGGTCCTGGAAGACCATCGCCAGGTCCTTGCCGACGATGTGGCGACGCTGCTTGCCCTTGAGCTTGAGCATGTCGTGGCCGTCGAAGCGCAGGCTGTCGGCGGTGATGCGGCCGGGGGCGTCGATCAGGCCCATCAGCGCCATCATGGTCACCGACTTGCCGGAGCCGGACTCGCCAACGATGGCCAGCACTTCACCCTTGTTCACCGAGATATCGAGGCCATCCACCACCGGGACGGCGTTGGCGTCGCCGAAGCGCACGCTGAGGTTCTTGATTTCCAGAAGGCTCATACGGCGGTCTCCGGGCAATGCGCAACGCTGGAACGCGACGTTGTAGGAGCGAGCTTGCTCGCGAAGGGGGGCAGCAGGTTCGCCAGCAAGCTGGCTCCTACGAGGAACTGGCGCGGAATAGCGAAATTCATGGCGGGCTCCTCAGACTGCATTCTTGAGTTTCGGGTCCAGCGCATCGCGCAGGCCGTCGCCCATCAGGTTGATCGCCAGCACGCTGAGCAGGATGGTCAGGCCAGGCAGCGAAACCACCCACCAGGCGCGTTCGATGTAGTCGCGCGCGGAGGCCAGCATGGTGCCCCACTCAGGGGTAGGCGGCTGCACGCCAAGGCCGAGGAAGCCCAGGGCGGCGGCGTCGAGGATGGCCGAGGAGAAGCTCAGGGTGGCCTGGACGATCAGCGGCGCCATGCAGTTGGGCAGCACGGTGACGAACATCAGGCGCATCAGGCCGGCGCCGGCCAGGCGCGAGGCGGTGACGTAGTCGCGGTTCAGCTCACCCATCACCGAGGCGCGGGTCAGGCGCACGTAGGAGGGCAGGGAGACGATGGCGATGGCGATGACGGTGTTGATCAGGCCTGGGCCGAGGATGGCGACGATGGCCACGGCCAGCAGCAGGGACGGCAGGGCCAGCATGATGTCCATCAGACGCATGATCGACGGGCCCAGCAGGCGCGGGAAGAAACCCGCCACCAGGCCAAGGAGGATGCCGGGGATCAGCGACATCACCACCGACGTCAGGCCGATCAGCAGCGACAGACGGGCGCCGTGGATCAGTCGCGAGAGCACGTCGCGGCCAAGTTCGTCGGTGCCGAGCAGGAACTGCGCCTGGCCGCCCTCCAGCCAGACCGGGGGCGTCAGCAGGAAGTCGCGGAACTGCTCGCTCGGGTCATGGGGGGCGACCCAGGGAGCGAAGAGGGCGCAGAAGACGATCAGGATCATGAAGGCAAGGCCGCCGACGGCGCCCTTGTTGTGGGCGAAAGCCTTCCAGAACTCCTTGAGGGGAGACGGGTAGAGGACGCTCGGGTCGACCTGGGGTTGCATGGCGTTCACGTTCAGGTCTCCTTAACGCTGATGACGGATGCGGGGGTTCACCAGGCCGTAGAGGATGTCCACGACGAAGTTCACCACGATCACGAGGCAGGCGATCAGCAGGATGCCGTTCTGCACCACCGGATAGTCACGGGCGCCTATGGCTTCGATCAGCCATTTGCCGATGCCCGGCCAGGAGAAGATGGTTTCGGTCAGCACCGCACCGGCGAGCAGGGTGCCCACCTGCAGGCCGAATACGGTGAGCACCGGGATCAGCGCGTTGCGCAGGCCGTGGACGAAGACCACGCGGGCGGGCGACAGGCCTTTGGCGCGGGCGGTGCGCACGTAGTCTTCGCGCAGCACTTCGAGCATGGCCGAACGGGTCATGCGGGCGATCACCGCCAGCGGGATGGTGCCCAGCACGATGGCCGGCAGGATCAGGTGGCGCAGGGCGTCGACGAAGGCGCCTTCCTCTTCGGACAACAGCGTGTCGATGAGCATGAAGCCGGTTTTCGGCTCGATGTCGTAGAGCAGGTCGATACGCCCGGACACCGGCGTCCAGCCCAGCCCCACGGAGAAGAACATGATCAGCAGCAGGCCCCACCAGAAGATCGGCATGGAGTAGCCCGCGAGCGAGATGCCCATCACCCCGTGGTCGAATAACGAGCCTCGCTTCAGGGCGGCGATCACCCCCGCCAGCACCCCGAGGGTGCCGGAGAAGATCAGCGCGGCGATGGCCAGTTCCAGGGTGGCGGGGAACAGGGTGAGGAACTCGTGCCAGACACCTTCGCGGGTACGCAGCGATTCGCCCAGGTCGCCCTGTGCCAGCTTGCCGATGTAGTCCAGGTACTGTTCCGGCAGCGGTTTGTTGAGACCGAGGCGTTCCATGGCCTGGGCGTGCATTTCCGGGTCTACCCGACGCTCACCCATCATCACTTCCACCGGGTCACCGGGAATCAGGCGGATCAGGGCGAAGGTGAGCAAGGTGACGCCGAAGAAGGTGGGGATCAGAAGCCCCAGTCGGCGCGCGATGAAACTCAGCATTTGGGCGAATCACTCCTCATCTTTTGTTTTGCCGGTCAACACACTGACCGTTCCCAGCAGTTTAGGCCGCGTGGGTAAAGGCGCCGGC
The DNA here is from genome assembly GCF_029873155.1 of Pseudomonas sp. BN515. NCBI lineage: Bacteria > Pseudomonadati > Pseudomonadota > Gammaproteobacteria > Pseudomonadales > Pseudomonadaceae > Pseudomonas > Pseudomonas sp. BN515. The sequence goes on from NZ_SSOH01000091.1 coordinate 33,973, forward strand.
CCGAGGGGGTCGGTTGCCTTGCGTTTTTTGTGGCAGGTGAGATTGGCCTCGTCCGATCTAGGTGTCGGATTGAGGATGCGAAGAAGGCCGGTTGCCCGGCCTCGTTCACTCAGCGCCCGTTGGAGACGCCATAGAAGCTGTTACGTCCGAAGGGGCTGATCAGGAAGTCCTTCACGCTGGCGCGCATCGGCTGGTAGACCGTGGAGTGGGCGATCGGGGTGATCGGCACCTGCTGTTGCAGGACGTGCTGGGCCTGCTTGTACAGCTCGGTGCGTTTCTCGACGTCGGCGGTGGCCTTGGCGGCCTTCACCAGCTTGTCGTAGCTGGCATCGCACCATTTGGAGAAGTTGTTGCCGTCCACCGAGTCGCAGCCGTAGAGGGTGCCGAGCCAGTTGTCCGGGTCACCGTTGTCGCCGGTCCAGCCGATCAGCATGGCGTCGTGCTCGCCGGCATGGGCGCGCTTGATGTATTCGCCCCATTCGTAGCTGACGATGCGAGCCTTGATGCCCACCTTGGCCCAGTCGGCCTGGAGCATTTCGGCCATCAGTTTGGCGTTGGGGTTGTACGGACGCTGAACCGGCATGGCCCAGAGGGTGATCTCGGTGCCTTCGGCAACGCCGGCGGCTTTCAGCAGCTCCTTGGCCTTGTCCGGGTTGTAGCCGGCATCCTTGATGGTCTCGTCGTAGGACCACTGGGTCGGCGGCATGCCGTTCACGGCGAGTTGGCCGGCGCCCTGGTAGACGGCGTCGATGATGGCTTTCTTGTTCACCGCCATGTCCAGCGCCTGGCGCACTTCGAGTTTGTCGAAGGGGGCGCGGGTGACGTTGTACGCGATGTAGCCGAGGTTGAAGCCTGGCTCGCTCGGCACCTGCAGGTTCGGGTCCTTCTTCAGGGCCTCGATGTCGGCAGGACGCGGGTTGAGGGTGAGCTGGCACTCGCCGGCCTTGAGCTTCTGGGCACGTACCGAGGCATCGGTGTTGATGGCGAAGATCAGGTTGTCGATCTTCACGTCGTCCGGCTTCCAGTAGTCCTTGTTGCCGGTGAAGCGGATCTGCGCGTCCTTCTGGTAGCGCTTGAGCACGAAGGGACCGGTACCGATGGGCTTCTGGTTGATGTCGGCGGCCTTGCCGGCCTTGAGCAACTGGTCGGCGTACTCGGCGGACTGGATCGCGGCGAAGTTCATCGCCAGGTTCTGGATGAAGGCGGCGTCCACCTCGTTCAGGGTGAAGGCGACGGTCATGTCGTCGACCTTCTCCACCTTGGCGATGTTCTTGTCCAGGCCCATGTCGGTGAAGTAGGGGAATTCGGTCGGATACGCCTTACGGAACGGGTGGTTCTTGTCCAGCATGCGCTGGAAGGTGAACACCACGTCATCGGCGTTGAATTCGCGGGTCGGCTTGAAGTAGTCGGTGGTATGGAACTTCACGCCCGGGCGCAGGTGGAACACGTAGCGCTTGCCGTCTTCGCTGATGTCCCAGCTGCTGGCCAGGGTCGGTTCGACCTTGGTGCTGCCACGCTGGAACTGTGCAAGGCGGTTGAAGAGGGTTTCCGAGGCCGCATCGAAGTCGGTACCGGTGGTGTACTGGCCCGGGTCGAAGCCGGCGGGGCTGCCCTCGGAGCAGAAGACCAGGTTGCTGGCGGCGTGGGTGAAGCCGGAACCGAGGAGGAGACCAGCGGCAATCATGGACTTGAGCGCGGTTTTCTGACGCATGCGAACCTCGTTGTTGTTTTTTTGAGGGCGGCATATCAGGTGTTGAAGCCTGCGGTGTCTTGTACACCTGACCCTGCGACTTCGTGGGCCGCAGGTTGCCCGTCATTCGCGAGCCGGGTCCGTAGATCGGTGTTCCCGGGCGGGCGATGGCGGCGAAGGAAGAAGGAGTACTTGCGCCTCCGCCGGCCGAGGCCGAACTTAAGTGATGCTGAAATTAAGGTCAACTTAAATTCAGTGGCGCTTACTTCCGAAAACCGACCGGTCAGGGGGTGGCGTGGTCGTCGAAAAGACCCATGGTGGTAACGGTCAGCACCTCGGCCACTTCTTCGCCGGAATTGGCGAGAAAGTGCGCTTTGGCCGCGTCGAAATGCACCGAATCCCCCGGGCCCAGGGGATAGTTGCGGCCTTCGATGGTGTAGACGATCTGCCCGGACAACACGTAGGCGAACTCGGCGCCTTCATGGGAAATGAGCTCGGACTGGTAGCCCACTGGCATGCTCATCTTCACCGCGTTGATCAGGTTGCCGGGGAAGTTGCTGGACAGGCGCTCGTAGGCCAGCGGCTGGCCGCCGATGGTGTAGCGCACGCGCTGGCCCTGGTGGGAATCGGGCTGGTGCTGGCTGGGTTGGTCGAACAGGACGTTAAGGGGAATGCCCAGGGATTTGGCGATGTTCGCCAGGGAAGAGATCGACACGCCAGTGAGGTTGCGCTCCGCCTGGGACAGGAAACTGGCCGTGAGGCCCGATTCGGCGGCTACCTGGTTCAGGGTCTTGTTGGCGGCGCGGCGATAGCGGCGCAACCGTTCGCCGATCTGTTCTACGGTCATTGGTGTGGCTCTTGTTTTGAGGGCGCCAGTATAACGGGTGGCGCATTGTAGAAAAGGCTTGTCGCCTTATTGAAATTAAGTGGGACTGAAAATTAGCATTGACGGCTATTTAAGTGGAACTTAAATTCTGCGCACCGCAACACGACTCAGGAGAACAAGATGACAGTGGGAGTGGGTGGCAAGACTCCGGAACAGGCGCTCGCCGGCCTGTCGAACATGGTCGCAGGCATGGGCCCCATCGGCCTCGATGAGTACCAGGTGCGCATCGCCAAGGCCCAGGGCCTGATGCGTGACCAGGGCATCGCGGCCATCTACCTGAACGCCGGCAGCAACCTGCGCTACTTCACCGGGGTGAAGTGGAGCCCGAGCGAACGGATGGTTGGCGCCGTACTTCCGGCCAATGGCCCGCTCGCCTACATCGCCCCGGCCTTCGAGGAAGGCACGATTCGCGATTTTCGCGAGGTGGACGGGGTTATCCACACCTGGCAGGAACACGAGAGCCCCTACCGCCTGCTGCTGGACATGCTGACCGGCATGGGCATCGCTGCTGACGCCAGCATCGGCCTCTGCCCGTCCATGGCCTTCTTCATGTACGACGGCATCCGTCGCCTGGGCTCCGCCTTCGACTTCGTCGATGCCGCTTGCATTATCAACCCCTGCCGCTTCCACAAGTCCGCCACCGAACTGGCGCTGATGCAGCGCGCCAAGGATATGACCCTGGAAGTGCACAAGGCCGCTGCCAGCATCCTGCGCGAGGGCATCAGCACCACGGAAGTTGCCGAGTTCATCCAGCAGGCGCACCGCAAGGTGGGCGCGCCGGGTTCTACCTTCTGCATCGTGCTGTTCGGCGAGGCCAGCGCCTTCCCCCATGGGGTGAAGCATGCGCAGGTGCTCAAGGACGGTGACATGGTGTTGATCGACACCGGCTGCCAGGTTCACGGCTACCAGTCGGATATCACCCGCAGCTATGTGTTCGGCGTGCCGAGCGAGCGTCAGCGCGCGCTCTGGAACCTGGAGAAGGCCGCTCAGCAGGCCGCCTTCGATGCTGCTCGTCCTGGCGAACCCTGCGGCTCGGTGGACGCCGCCGCGCGCCGCTGCCTGGAAGCCGGCGGCCTCGGGCCTGACTACCAACTGCCAGGCCTTCCGCACCGCACCGGCCACGGTATCGGCATGGACATCCACGAAGGGCCCTACCTGGTACGTGGCGACGAGACGCCGCTGGCCGAGGGCATGTGCTTCTCCAACGAGCCGATGATCTGCGTGCCGGGTGAGTTCGGCATTCGCCTGGAGGACCACTTCTACATGACCGCCACCGGGCCGCGCTGGTTTACCCAGCCGAGCCATTCCATCGACGATCCGTTTGGGTTGGAGGCCTGAGGGCAGGTCTTCGACTTGCTTTCGCGACTGAAGTCGCTCCTACAGGACTGCGCTGGGACTCGCCTCTGTGCGGACAGCTCCCTCTCCCTCTGGGAGAGGGTTGGGGTGGGTACAGACCGGATAGATCCTTTACAGGTTGGACCGGACACATCCTTTACAGGTAATTCGCATGGCAGGAGGTAGCTGCCATGCCCTGGAAAAGAGTGTCGCCCATGGACCAACGTATCGAGCTGATCCACGCCTGGAGCAGCGGTGACTACAGCAAGAGCGAGCTGGCGCGCAGCTATGGCATCAGCCGGCCGACGCTCGACAAGTGGCTGCAGCGCTATGCGGAACACGGTGAGGCTGGCCTTCTGGAGCAGTCCCGGCGACCGCTCAGCAGCCCGCAACAGACCGCGACGGCGCTGATTGAGCGGTTGATCGAAGAGAAGCTGCGGCATCTGGATTGGGGGCCGAAGAAGCTGCTGGTGCGTCTGCGCAAGCAGGATCCGGAATTGCCCTGGCCAGCCCCTAGCACAGCGGGAGAATGGTTGAAACGGGCAGGGTTGGTGCAGTCGCGCCGACGTCCGCGGAGCACCCCGGCGTCCGTCACGCCCTTGCGCGCCGGCCTGCAGCCTAACCACGTCTGGTGTGCTGATTTCAAGGGGCAGTTTCGGACCGGGGATGGTCGCTGGTGCTATCCCTTGACCCTGACCGATCAGGCCAGCCGGTATCTGCTGTGCTGCCGGGGCTTGCCGCGTCCCGGCGGCGGGCTGAGTCGACCCTGGTTCGAGTGGGCCTTCCGCGAATACGGCCTGCCGGAGGCTATCCGCACGGACAACGGCAGCCCGTTCGCCTCGGTGGGCGTGGGCGGTCTCTCGCGCTTGGCGGTGTGGTGGATTCACCTGGGTATTCACCCGGAGCGCATCGCGCCGGGCCGTCCCGATCAGAATGGCCGACACGAGCGGATGCACCGCAGCCTGAAAGCGGCCGTCCTGAAGCCCCCCGCTCCCAATCTGGCCCAGCAGCAGATGGCGTTTGAACGGTTCCGCCAGGAGTTCAACACCATACGGCCGCATGAAGGACTCGGGATGGCGGTCCCGGCCGAGCGCTATGGGCCCTCGCCGCGCCCCTATCCGGCCCGTCTACCGGCGATCGAGTACCCGACAGGGCTGCAACTCCGGCGGGTGCACAGCAACGGTTGCATCAAGTGGCAAGGGCGCTCGGTGTTTCTGTCCGAGGCCCTGATCGACGAGTGGGTCGCGCTACGCGAAGTCGAGACGGATGTGTGGGAGCTGCGCTTCGGCCAGTATCCCTTAGGCCGGCTTGGACCTGGCTCCTCCCAGGTCCAACGCCTATCGGTGTAAAGGATGTCCCCGGTTCAATATGTAAAGGATGTCTGGCTCTACAG